>JBAVNY010000832.1:0-4047 GCA_049691535.1 Candidatus Acidiferrum sp. | reverse complement strand
GGAAAGTGGGATGAGGTTGATGATGGAGGTGCGATTGATGATCACCAGGCGATCAGCACCGGCAACGTCGGCTCCGCGACCAAACGCGTCGCGCACCACAGCAAGAAACACGAAGAGGAACAAGGCTACGGCGAAGGAGCCAATGGTTAGCAGCAGGCGAACCTTGGTGCGAAACAGGTTGGCCAAGATGATGCGGGCAAATTTCATGCAACACCCCCCGCTATGGACGTGACTTGCGAGCGCCTGCCTTCCACCAGAACGCCCTTGTCGAGGTGCAGCGTAGTGTGAGCGCGCTCAGCAACAATAGCGTCGTGGGTAACCATCAGCACGGTCTTGTGATATTTGTTCACCAGTTCTTCAATCAGCGCCATGACATCGTCGGCAGCTTTGCGGTCGAGATCGCCAGTGGGCTCGTCGCAGAGAAGAAAGGTGGGATCGGACACAATGGCGCGGGCAATGGTGACGCGCTGTTCCTGACCGCCAGAGAGTTGGCGCGGGAAATGCTTCATGCGGTCGGACAGCCCTACGACGGAAAGCGCCGTCTCGACGTGCGAACGACGCTCGGCCTTAGAGAGTTTTGTGAGCAACAATGGAAGTTCGACGTTCTGAAACGCGTTGAGCACAGGAATCAAGTTATACATCTGAAAAATGAAGCCGACGTGGCGCGCCCGCCAGGAAGTGAGATTACCCGCGGACATGTTGGTGATTTCGTCGCCGTCCACGGTGATGCTGCCGCGGGTGGGAACATCGAGTCCGCCGAGCAAGTTGAGCAACGTGGTCTTGCCCGAGCCGCTGGGGCCCATGAAAGCCACGAATTCACCTTTGCCCACATTCAAGTTCAGGCCTTGAAGAACGTGAATTTCTTCGCCGCCGCGCTTGTAGGTCTTATCGAGGTCGCGTACTTGGATCAGGCTTCGTTCGTCTGCAATTCCATCGACTCGTACCATGGGTGCTCCTATTGTTTGACTTGGACGGACTGACCGTCGCGAAGAGACTCGGGACCTTTCACCACTACGGAAACATCGGCGGGAATGCCGGCAACGATTTCCACGTCGGAGCCACGTGTGGCCCCGAGGGTAACGGTGCGGCGTTCCAGCGTGTCGCCTTTTACCACGAAAACGTATTTGGAGGTGTTGTCGCTGCGTACCGCGTTTTGCGGGATCAGCGCAACGGCCGGCGATTTCACTTCCTTGGTTTTCGCCGGATTATCTTCCTCCAGAAAAGTGACCTTCACGCCCATGTCCGGAAGAATGCGCGGATCGGCAGCGGGGTCGGCAAGCTTTACGTGACTCGCGTCTGTAAAAGATGCGCGAACTTTGACCGTGGCCTTCTGGCGGTCGGCCGTAGGAATCACGGTGCGAACCTTGGCCGGAAATTCCACGTCGGGATAGGCGTCAAGCACAGCTTTGACCGGCTGGTTGGCCTGGACCTTGGCGATGTAGGCCTCGCTGACATCCACTTCAATCTCGTTGGAATGCAGATCAACCAGTGTGGCGATACCGGTTCGCGTGAAACCGCCTCCGGCAGAAACCGGGGAGACCATTTCGCCGACCTGCGCGTCTTTGGAAACGGCGATCCCCGCGAATGGTGCGCGAATCGTGCAATTGGCGACGTTCTGCTCTTGTTCGCGAATGCGGGCGTCGGCGCCAATAACTTGTTGTTTGGCTAAGGCGATCTTGGCGCGCAGGCTGTCCGCAGCGGTCAGTGCTGCGTCGAGAGCTTGCTGCGTCTGAACACCGGCCTTCTGCAGTTCTTGGGCACGGCGCAGCTCGATTTGCGCATTGCGCAACTGAACGTCTAAATCGGCGATGCCGGCCTGAGTAGAATCGCGATCGGCTTTCGCGGAATCCAGACCGCGGCGCGCATCGGAATCGTCTAAGGTGGCGAGGAGCTGGCCTTCCTTAACGCGAGTGCCCTCGTCAAAAAATACCCCAGTGACACGGCCGGTAATTTTGGCGGCGATGGTGGCGCGACGGCGTGGGGTAATGTAGCCGCTAGCGTTCAAAACCCCAGCAGGCCCGCTCGCAGGCTTACGGGCCACCGCAACTTCCACTTCGGGCTTGCGATTGAGATAAGCCGAAGCCGCAACCGAAAGACAGGCCAGCGCGACCAAAGCCAGGATGATCCAGACCCAGCGTTTGCTGGAGCGCGGCTTGCCACGCTTGGTGTCATGAATGCGAAGTGAGCCTAGGTCTGGCTTCACACTGGGTGTTGTCGCCATGAGGGCGGCAGCTCCTTAGGAAAGGTTCCGTCTGTGGATACGCACCGGTGGTCTGGAAGTTTCGATGAATCCTCGAGCCAACCTGGTACCGAGGCTATTTTAGCGGGAAGAGGCGGTTTAGGGGAAAGTAATCGGTGAGTGCCGACAAGGAGCAGAGAGACAAAATGAGTCTCCGTTAAAGTTCAGAAAATAAGCGGGATGCAGCGCGAGTCGACTATCGGGCTTACGAGGCGTCTTCGGCTGGCTTTTCTCCGAGGTTGATGTGCGGGGAAGGACTAGTGCGCAACGTGTTGCGAAGACTGTTGACCGCTCCTTGTGCAAAATGAACTTGCTTCTGAATGCCCTGTGCACACTCGCGATCCTCGGGCGAAAGCGAGGGGATGTCTGCCAGCAACTCGGAATAGCCAAGTATGGCGGTCAACGGATTGCTGATCTCGTGCGTGGCCCCTGCCGCAAGGCGTCCGAGCGCCGAAAGTTTCTGCGAATGAGCTACGCGATCCTGGACCGACTTCAGATTTTCGATCGATGCGCGGGTCAATTGAACAAGCTCGATGAGTTGCCGGGATAGCAGGTGCAGCTTCCAAAACAGGAGAGCGGCCAGGCAAAACATGGCTGCAAAGATCAGGCGCAGACGGAAGATGCTGATCGCCGGCGTGACATGCTGTCTGGAATAACCGATGAGCGCCAGCACCGGCAAGGAAAGAATGGCAAACATGGCGACGCGAGCCGTCCAGATGCCCTGATTCACTTCGCGATTCGGCCGCGTGTCTTCGCGAGCTTCCAAAGTTGGGCCGAGCGAGGCGATGTACGACAACCAGTAAAGAGCGAGGAAAAACGGAGTGTCAAAGAAACTTCCCGCGTAGTAGTAACCGCGGTCAATGGCCACGCTGAGCAGCAAATTGCCACTGCCAATCAGGGCGAAAGCGATGAGCAGATGGGTATAAAACGCGCGCCAAAGGCCAGCGTTTCGCCGCCGCAAAATGAACAACGCGCCGACGATGACCAAATGCAAGATAAGCGCCAGAAGATAGTAGCCGGGATTATATTTATGGAAATCCTGAATAATGCTTTGCCACGGATAGCAGAAATATCCGTAAAGCGTAAACCACCAGCAAGTAAGCAGCGCAAAATCGAGCCAACGCAAATGAAGATTGCGGCCTGCCGCGGCGGATTGCGGCCTAAGCGCCAACGCGAAGAGAAAGAAAATATGCCCGAGCAGGAACAGCGAATCTCCGGGCACCGGGCTGGGAGAAGAAAAGCGGCGAAGGGAATCGTAATAAAGCCAATAGGATTCGGACAGAAACAGCAAGAACAGGCCGGTAGTCATCAACTTCCAAAACAGCGGCAGGATGCCGGAGCCTTCGCGGGTATTTTCCAAGAAGCCAAGGATGGCGAGAATCAAAAAGAAGCAGGAAAGCGCGTCACCAAAGATGGTCAGGGCGAATGAGGATTTAAGCGTGGCGGCAAGAACCAGATGCAGAAGTAAAACGGCTCCGCCCAGGAACAGAAAAAATCGGTGACGCGGATTGGCACTCATCGCGCGCCTTCTACTACGGCGGAGGAAACATCTCTCGTGGCGACTTCGGGAGAAATGACCGCTGGGAGGATTACCGTGAAAAGCGCGCCTCCCTCAGCACGGTTGCGGCAAAGAATTTCGCCTTGATGCTGCAGGAGAATGCCGTAGCAGGTGCTCAAGCCCAGGCCGGTTCCCTTGCCTACCGGTTTGGTGGTGTAAAACGGTTCGAACACGCGCTCGGGATGTTGTAAGCCGGGACCGGAATCCAAAAACTGAATGTGAATCTGGTTGCTGACCGCGTGAATGGAAA
>JBAVNY010000831.1:0-1520 GCA_049691535.1 Candidatus Acidiferrum sp. | reverse complement strand
CCTGACTCTCAGCGAGATTGGTGCTACGCCGCCGACAGCCTCGCAGCACGATTTTAATGCGAGCCCATAAAGACAATCAAGGATATTCGGGCCGGATGGTGCTTATGACCTGCCCCCAATTTCCGCGCAGGTCATACTACGACATCCGGGTCACTGACAGTGCCGCCGGCGGAGAGACCGTCGCCGCCGTGGCTGTGGGAAAGTGGGAATCCCGCGCCTTCTGCGGGATTTCCAAGCGCAGTGGGAAAGTCGCCGTTCCGACTTTTCCACGCAGCGTCTTTTCCACAGCCTTCTGCGCCGCCGATTTCCCGCGCAAACTCCTCCGGCGTCCGGTACCCCAAACTGCTGTGCGGTCGCTCCTGGTTGTATTCCTTCCGCCAGGCCGCGATCTTCCGCCGCGCTTCGAACAGATTTCCGAACCAGCTCACACGCAAACATTCGTCGCGCAGTTTGCCGTGAAAACTCTCCACCCGCCCGTTCTGCATCGGCCGCCCCGGCTGGATATGCACCAACTCGATCTTCCGCTCGATGCACCACGCCAGAAAATGGCGGCTGGTCAGTTCCGGCCCGTTGTCGCAACGAATCGTCCCCGGCATTCCTCGCTCCCCCGCGATCTGCTCCAACACCCGCGTCACTCTCCGGCTGGCAAAACTAGTGTCCACTTCCAAAGCCAAACACTCTCGCGTGTACGCGTCCACCACGCTGAGCACGCGGATCGCCCGCCCGCAATCCACCGCATCGTGCACGAAGTCTAACGCCCACTCCTGGTTGGCGGCCGTCCGCGCCAGCAGCGGCTGGCCCGCGCGCGCACAGTGCTTGCGTTTCTTCCGTCGAAGGCTCAACCCGGCCTCCCGGTACACCCGATGCACGCGCTTGTGGTTCACCACTTCTCCCGAGCGGCGCAGCAGCACCTGCAGTCGCCGATAGCCGAAGCGCGGCTTCTCCCGCGCCAACTCCACCAGCTTGCTGCGCAGCGGTTCATCGGTCCGCCCCGCCCGATAGCGATAACTCGATACCGCCATGTCCATCAGCCCGCACACCCGGCGCTCGCTCGCTGCGTAGGCGACCCGCAGCCCGCTCGCATCCGACCTCTGGTTTACGAGCTCCACCCGTTTTTTGCGATCACCGCTTTCAGCATCTCTTTGTCCAAGCTTAGATCCACCACCAGCTTCTTCAATTTCGTATTCTCGTCCCGCAACTGCTTCGCTTCTTGCGCCTCGCTCACGTCCATCCCGCCGTACTTCGCCTTCCAGGCGTAAATCGTGTGCTTGGACACGCCCACTTCCCGCGCTACATCCTCCGCCTTGCGTCCCGCCTCCAGCTGCTTCAGGGCGCCAATCATCTGCGCCTCGGTGTGCCGGCTCTTCGACATGCTCCTCCCCCTTTCCGCAGTGTGAAATCATACTCAGCTTTGTGCGGTTTTAGGGGAGCAGGTCAGAAGGAAAGTTGCCGCGAGCCAGAACCAAGATCAACGGCATGAGTGGGGCACCCGTACTTCGGGTCCAAACCACTAGCTATCC
>JBAVNY010000830.1:0-4807 GCA_049691535.1 Candidatus Acidiferrum sp. | reverse complement strand
CGCCGCTCGCGATCGTATCGTCGACGAAATCGAGCAATCCAAAACCGTCAACATCGGCTTCCTCGGCCCGCTCGAAAATAATCCCGAATCGCCGTACGGCCGCGCCATGTTGCAAGGCGCTCAACTCGCCATCGAAGCCGCTAATGTTTACGGCGGCTACGGCGCAGGAGGCATGACCCGCGGAAAGCCCTACAAGCTGGTCGTTCACAACGATTCCGCCCAATGGGGCGCCTCCTCCATCGAAGCCGTGAAAATGGCCTTCGACGATCACGTCGTCGCGATTCTCGGCTCCATCGACGGCGCCTCCACCCACATCATGCTTCGTGTTTCTCTGAAACTCGAAATCCCCATCATGGATACCGGCACCACCGATCCCACCGTCACCGAAACCCGCATCCCCTGGCTCATGCACGATTTTCCCGACGATCGTCAGCAAGGCTACGCCCTCGCCGGCTACATCTTCAAAGAACGAAAACTGAAACGCATCGGCGTTCTGCGCACCCAATCACGTTACGCGCGCGTCGGCGTCGCCAAATTCTTCGACGAGGCCAAACGTCTCGGCCGCGTTCCTGTCCTCGAAATGAAATTCGAACGCGGCGACCAAGATTTCTCCACCCAACTGCAAGCGCTACAGAATTCTCACATCGATGGCCTGGTCATCTGGGGCGAACCGGCCGAGGCCGCGCTGATACTTACCCAGATGCGCGCTATGGGCATGAAGCAGCCGGTGTTTGGTTCCAGTCGCCTGGCCGATCCCGTGCTGCTCGCGAAAAGTGGCCCAGCCGCCGACGGACTCGTCGTAACGTCTCCCCTCGATCCGCAACGCAATGATCCGCAATGGCAGGAATTCGCACAGAAATATCGCGCTAAATTTAGCGGCGATCCCGACGCCTACGCGGCCTACGCCTACGACGGCATGACCATGCTCGTTCACGCCATCGAGCGCACCGAACTCATTCGCGGCACCGTCATGGACAACCTGCGCGAATACCGTATGAAGCCCTACGACGGCGTCTCCGGCCACATGCAGTTCGATCAAACCCTAAACAACATCGCTCCCATCTCCCTGGCTCGCGTGGAAGATGGCAAATTTATTTACTGGACTCCTCGCCCCGACCAGGTCGCCGCTGTGAAGCCATGAAAAAGTTCCGCCATGTCGCGGTCCCTTCACGTTTGACCGTGATGCTTCTCTTCCCGTTAACCTTTCTACCCTCGCTCGCCTTTTCGCAGACGCCAACCGAACCCGCACCTACCCCCGCGCCATACGCCTCGCTCGATCGCACCACAGTTTCTTACCAGGGCCCTGGGCGCTCCACCGCAAACGATCTCCCCGGCAGTACCGTTGCCCTCGGCTTACTTCTGCCGCTCCAAGGCAAACACGCCGCACAAGGCCAGCTCCTTCTCGCCGCCGCGCAGCAAGCGATCGCCGACGAAAACGCAGCTGGAGCCTTGACCGATGGCCGGCAAATGATCCTCGCTGTCCGCAATGAAAACGAACGATGGGGTCAAGCCAGCAGCAACATTGTGGAACTCGTCGAACAGCAACACGTCGCCATCCTGATCACTGCATTCAAGGGAGAGATTGCTCATCAGGCCGAGCAGGTAGCCAATAAACTCGGTGTGCCCGTCATCACCCTATCCACCGATCCAACCGCCACCCAAATCAATATTCCGTGGATTTTTCGCCTCGGACCCAGCGACATCGAGCAAGCCCGCCTCATGACCGCCGAAATTGCCGCCCATCCCGCCTACAAAAATATTTTGCTGGTCTCCGAAGCGGACCACGACGGACGAATTGGCGCTCGAGAATTCCTCAGAGCGGCAAAACTCAATTGCCCGCTAGCCGGCGTTCAATCTTTGGAGGTCAATTCTTCTTCGTGGGACGAGAATTTCTGGCAGCAACAAATAAAAATGATCCAGCCCGATGTGCTGGTCCTCTGGACCAATCCCGAGTCAGCTTTTCGCCTCTTGGCCATCGCTCGCAGCTATCGCCAAGACACGCTTGCGCTTCTGTCGCGAAAAGCGGCGCAGTATTCGCCCAGTGATGCTCCCGCCATAGACGGCGAGAGTCGTGGTGTATCGCAGAACCATCAGCAAGTAGAACATGAGCTCGTTGTTTTATCGGGCGGTTGGGTAAATGTCGCTGGGGATGATTTACCTTACCTGGCTACATCTGACATTTATCTTGCGGTGCGCATCGCGGCGGCTGCTCTTCGGCACACCGGTCCGAATCGAGCTCGCCTTCGAGACTATCTAGCCTCCGGTTCACCGCTCTTCCGCGGCAGCGATCGTACATCTCAGATTTCGTTCGATCCCGCAGGCAATTCCTTGGCAGACTTCCTTCTTGTGCCTCGCGGCAAGTTGGCTGCCGCTTCGGACTCGGAGGACTCCGTCACGCATACCAACCTGCCACTCAGCACACTCAATTAGCGATTACGCGCGCCCTGCCCGCTTCGCCGTTGTCGAGGCATCCGTCGCCTTGGTATCCGCGGAAGATTCTGTCGTCGACGAAATATCCTCGGCGCCCGTGCGATTCAAAATATCCTTCGCGCGTTTCACTTCATCCGAAGTGTCGCAGTGCACGGAAACCAGAATTCCGCCCTTCTGCAACCTTCCCTCGAATCGCTTCGCTTCATATTCAGGAATGCCCAGGCCGACCAGCGCTCCCGTAACACCGCCCACCGCGCCGCCAACTCCGACGCCAGCCAGCGCTGCCATGATCGGTCCCGCTGCGATGAAAGGGCCCAGTCCAGGAATGGCCAGCGCTCCAATGCCTACCAGCCAACCGAGCGCTCCACCAAGCACCGCTCCCGTACTCGCTCCCGCTGTGGCACCTTCCGGAGCCTTGGTTTCCTTCTGCGTACCTATTTCGCGTCCACCCAGGTTTTCCGGCAGCAATACCGACACGTCGTTGCCAGGGAATCCCGCATCGCGCAAAACTGTCAAAGCACTTTCCACCGAATTCCTCGAGGAATAAATTCCGAGTACGGATTTGTTTTTCGCCATCTGTTTCTCCTTTTACAATTTGTTGTTGTATCCAGGTACTCTGCAAAAGTTCACCCGGTGTCGAATCATGATGCGACCAGCGCAAGAGCGATATGCTTCAGTGCGGGTCGCCTGGCAGCTTTGATTTGCCGCCAAATGCCAACAGGAACATGAACCACAGCAACGTTCGCAGAGGGTCGCTCACAAATACATAGGGAGAATCCTTCACCATCTGCATGGTCATCCTGCAGTCAGAATCCCCTAAATGTTTGCGAACTTTTTCCTAAGGAGCGATGGGTATAGCTTGCTTGTCCTCTGTAACTCTAGAGTCGTCCTCACCAGCCACATCCGCAATGTGAGGAGAAATTTAAAAATGTCCAACGTCTATTTTCGTAGACTCGTGTCCACGAGTGCCGGAGCATTACTCCTGACTTTCGGCGGCGCAGTTTTCTCCGCGTCCCCCGCGTTCGCTTCGCAATTTTCCGCGCAGCAGCCCGACAACACCACCAATAACAAACAGGAAGCGGCTCCCGGCTCGCCCACAGCCGATCAGCAAAAAGAATCCACTGCCGATCGCGACCTGACCAAGAAAATTCGCCGCTCGCTCACCGAAGACAAATCCCTCTCGATGTACGCGCACAACATCAAGGTCATCACCCACGACGGCGAAGTCACTTTGAAGGGACCTGTGAAAACAGAAGATGAACGCGCGGCCATCGAAGCCAAGGCTACGTCCATCGCAGGTTCCGGTAAGGTTCAGAACCAACTGACCGTAAAACAGTAAGCCGCAAATCTTCAGAATCCGCGGGTACGTCCGCCTCGGGGGTCTGCGCCAAGCGCAAAAGGGGAAGCAGCGCAGGCCCCACCCGCAAAATCTCGGTTAATATACAGCGTTCATGGTATGTAAGGCTGGAGGGCGCCTATATTATCAACGCAGGGTACTAAGAACCCGGGCCAACTTTGCATACGAGAGGATTTAATGTCCACCTTGACTGGCGAACCACAAGTGCAAAAACACGCTCCTATGACCTCCACGCGGCCACTCCGCATCTTGGTTGCCGATGATCACGACATTCTTCGTCGCGGGCTCAAGCAACTCCTGACCGCGCGCCAAGGTTGGGAAATCTGCGCCGAAGCCCGCACTGGCAGGGAGGCTGTCAGTCTTGCCGAACAACACAAGCCCGACATCGTCGTCATGGATGTCAGCATGCCCGATCTAAATGGCTTGGAGGCAGCGCGTCGCATCCGCAAAGAACTCCCCAAGACCGGCATCATCATTCTCACCTTGCACTTCTCCGACCAGCTCGTCAAAGACATCGTCGAATCCGGCGCTCGCGCCTACGTTATGAAGTCCGACGCCGATCGTGACTTGGTCAACGCCGTCGAGGCGCTAGCCAATCACCGCACCTTCTTCACCGCCCGTGCCGCAGACATGCTGTTGAACGATTTTTCGGAGCGCTCTGCTCCCGTGCAGCCCGCTGCCCCAACCCGCAATCGCCTGACTCCTCGCGAGCGCGAGATTGTGCAATTGCTTGCCGAAGGCAAAAGCAGCAAGGAAGTCGCTGTGGTGCTGGGAATCAGCGTCAAGACGGCAGAAACGCATCGCGCCAATATCATGCGCAAGTTACAGCTGCATTCTGTCAGCGAGTTGGTTCGCTACGCCATCAAGAACCAGATCATCGAGGCCTAGTCGAATGCTTGGTTCTCAGGACCTACAGGAACCGGACAAGCTCCAAGCACTTTCGGCTTCCACATCGACCTTCGATCGGCCCGGGTCTTCTGTTTCCAGCGAAGCTCCCGCTCATCTTGACGACCTCAGGAG
>JBAVNY010000829.1:0-16354 GCA_049691535.1 Candidatus Acidiferrum sp. | reverse complement strand
GTACACAACCATTGCCCGCCCCTTGAATAGAAACGCCGCTCCTTCCTTTTTGGGCGTTCCTTGGATCGCAAAGTCCGTTATTTCCACCGCGGTATCGCCCTCAATCAGCAAACTGCGTACCCGGTTTTCTGAGCGCTGATCTCTGCTTGTGTCCGTGGGCCGTGCTGAGCACCCGGAAATAATTGTCACAAAAGCGATAAATCCACGTAGGAACAGGTGTGATTGTGTGTTTTGCATACCGCGCATTATATTTCGAAACACGAATGCCCTTGACTGATCAGCCTTGCGCGGTCAGTCTTCGCAACAATTCCTGCTTCCGCGTCAACAATTCCCGCAACGCTGGTCCTGCTGGATTCGCCTCAATGTTTCTTTGCACGTTCGCCAGTTCCTGTTCCACCCGCCTCCGGTTCAACGCCTCCAGACAGCTTTCCGCCTCTTCCCAACTTGCCTCTTGCATCGGCTCGAATAAAATCTCAAAAAACATTCGCCGGTCCTTCTCCTCCAACAGGGTCGCAATTTCCGTGGCCTGCATCGGCTGCTCCGACAAATTCGCCAAAATCAGCGCCGCAAAAATTTTCTCCGTCTCCAGCCCTTCGTACACGCGCCCGGTTTGCAGCCGTTGCGCTAGTTCTCGCCGGAATTCTTCCGCTTCCATCAGCATCCGGATCATCCGCCGCTCGATCGGCTTCGCCGCCTTCCCCACCAGCTCCGGCTTGGTCTTAATCTGATCGCGCCGCTCCGCTGCCGCTCTACTCAGTTCCGAGCGCAGCACCGGTTCGTCAATCCGCAGTTGCTGCGAAATCCGCGTGGCCCATTCCGAGCGCAGCAACCGATTCGGAATTTTCTGCAAGTACGGCAGGAGGAAATTCACCGCCCGCACTTTTCCTTCGCCACTCGTCAAATCCATTTGCCGCGCCCGTGCAATCAGGTAATCCACATACGGTGGCGCTTCCTTCAGCGCCTTGATATACGCCTCCGCCCCCTTCTCCCGTATGTAAAGGTCCGGGTCGGCCTTCTTGTCTCCAATCGGCGGCAACGCCAGCACCCGCACCTCGAAATCCTGTTCCAGCAGCAGCACCAGCGAACGCTCCGTCGCCGCTTGCCCAGCAATGTCTGGGTCATAGTTCACGATCAGCCGCTTCGTGAACCGGCTCAGCAACTTGATCTGCGGCTCGGCCAGGCTCGTTCCGCAACTGGCCACCACATTGCTGATTCCCGCGCGCGCCACAGCGATCGCGTCCATGTATCCTTCCACCAGAATCGCGAAATCCTGCCGCCGAATCGCATCCTTGGCGCGATCCATGTGATACAGCACGTTGCTCTTCGAATAGATCGGCGTTTCGGGCGAGTTCAAATATTTCGGCTGGTCGTCGCCCAGCGCCCGGCAGCCAAAGGCCACAATTTTTCCCGAGTCATTGGCAATCGGAAACGTAATTCGCCGCCGGAATCGATCAAAAAGCCTGCCACTCGTTCCATCGCGCGAAATTAATCCCGAATCCACCAGCAATTTGTCCGCGCTATACTTCTGCTTCAGTGCCCGCAACAAAATATCGCCGCCACTTGGCGCATAGCCAATTCCAAATTTTGCGATCGCTTCCGCGTTTAGCCCGCGATCCTCTAAATACGCGCGCGCCGCTCGGCCCTCAGCCGTAGTCTCCAACTGTTTCGCGAAGAATGCCTGTGCGTCACGGTGCATATCGATCAGCACCGCGCGCACCTGATTCTCTTTGCGCTCTTCTGGTGAACTTGCCCGCGGCCGCGGCACCGCAATCCCACATTTCTCCGCCACGATCTTCACCGCATCCGGAAACGGACACTTCTCCATCTCCATCACAAACGTGAAAACGTCTCCGCCTTTCCCGCACCCAAAGCAATGAAAAATCTGCTTCACCGGATGCACCGCAAACGACGGACTCTTCTCGCCATGAAACGGGCACAGCCCCGTAAAATTCTGCCCGCTCTTCTTCAGGCGTACGTATTCACCCAGCACGCGAACAATGTCCGCCTGCTGCTTCACCTTCTCCGCAAATGATCCCGCTTCCGCCATCTCGTAGGGGCACGATACATCGTGCCCCCGAAGCCTTTCCTCACTCTTAACGCTTCCTCCGCTCTACCGTCTTAACTCCACGAGAGGACTTTCCATTTTTAATTTCTAATTTCTATTTTCGTAGTTCAACAACTGTAATCGCCTTCCCTCCATGTTCGTCACTCTCAAACGCAGCCCGCTCCACCAGCGGATGCGTCCTCAAAAACTCTCCAAGCCCCTTCCGCAATGCTCCCGTCCCATGCCCATGAATAATCCGCACTCGCCCACGATTTGTCAGAGCCGCATCATCCAAAAACTTATCCACTCGCTCGCTGGCCTGCTCCACAGTCATCCCAATCACGTTAATCTCGTCGCTTCCCACGCCTTCTATCGTGGGTGAACTCGACGTCACCGTAACATTTTCCCGCCGCCCTGGCTGCACCACGTTTCCCACTGCTGGTGTCTCCACTCCGGTAATCTCTTCCACCGCCACCTTCATCCGCAGAGGACCCGCCTCAATCTCCGCCGTCGACCCATCCACCCGCCGCAAAATCACCGGCTTACTGAAGCCTCGCACCCGAATCTTCGCTCCAGCCTGCAACTGCTCCGCACTCACTCCACCCGCCACTTCCCCGCGAATTCCCAAATCCCTCTGTGACTCCGAAATCGTCTGCACCACCGCTGCATTCAATTCTTCCTTCGCCTCGCCCCGCACATCCTGCATCTTCCGCCGCGCCGTCTTCTCCAACTGTCCGCGCAGTTCGCGCTCCTTCACCAACTCCACCACGCGCGCCACATTTTCCTCGAACCGCTTTTGCATCTCCGCAAATTTCTGTTCCAATTCCGCGATTCGCGATTTCTGCCGCTCCACCCATTCCGCACGCAGCTTATTCCGCTCGTCTTCCAGTTCCCGGCGTTCTGCCGCCATTTGCTCGCGCATGCGGTCCAGTTCGTCGCGGCTTCGATGTAGATACGCAATCAGGTCCGCCGCTTCATGCGCTTCCGGCGTCATCAACGACCGCGCCCGCGCAATAATTTCTTCCGACAGACCCAACCGCTGCGCAATCGCAATGCCGCTCGAACCGCCCGGCACGCCCACCATCAGCCGGTACGTCGGCCGCAAATTCACGTCGTCAAATTCCACCGCCGCATTCACCACGCCCGGCGTTGTTGACGCATACGTCTTCAGCCGGTCATGGTGCGTGGTCGCCAGCACAATGCAATTTTTCTTGCGAAATTCGTCCAGCAGCGCCACCGCCAGCGCCGCTCCTTCTTCCGGAGCTGTCCCCGTGCCCATTTCGTCAGCCAGCACCAGCGACTTCGGCGTCGCCTCCTCCAACATCGCCTTCAAATTCAGCATGTGCGCCGAAAATGTAGACAAGTCCGCCGCGATCGATTGTTCGTCGCCAATATCCACCAGCACGCGATCGAACAGCGGCAACACTGCCCGTTGCGCCGCAACCGGAATTCCCGATTGTGCCGCCAGCGCCGCCATTCCGGTCGTCTTCAGCGCCACCGTTTTTCCGCCAGTGTTCGGCCCGCTGATCACCAACAGTCTCTCTTCGCCGCCAAGCGCCAGCGACATCGGCACAATCGCTCGTTTCTTGCGCCGCAACTGGTCCTCCAGCACCGGATGCCGTGCTCCCTCCAGCCTCAATTCGCTGCCCCCCCCAAATTCCGGAATGCACGCATCGAAGTCTCGCGCAAATCGTGCCCGTGCGAAAATTCCATCCAACTCCGCAATCGTCTCCGCTGCGGCCACCAGCGGCCCGCGCACCGCCTGCAATCGTTCCGTCAGTTCCTTCAAAATCCGGAAAATTTCCGCCGCTTCATCTTCCGCCAGTTGCACTAGCTGGTTGTTCGTCTCCACCGTTTCAAACGGTTCGACGAAAATCGTCTGCCCCGTCGCGCTCGCTCCGTGCACCACCCCCGGCACGTTCCGCCGGTGCTCCGAACGCACTGGAATCACGAACCGTTCGTTCCGTAGCGTGACGTAGTCTTCCCCAGCTTCCGCCTGCCTCGACCGCAATATCTGTTTCAGCGCCTTCTGAATCGAATCGCGCGTCTGCACCAGGCTCACGCGAATGCGTCGCAGCGTGTTCGACGCATCGTCGCTGATCTCTCCATTCGGCAAAATGCAGCGCTTGATCGCCGCTTGCAGCTCTCGAAAATCCGCCAGCCCCGCGCAACGCGCCGCCAGCAACGGAAACTTCGTCGCCTCTTCCCGAAATTGCTGTCGCAGCCACGACGCGGTCTCCAGCAGCGATCCCGCATCCAAAAAGTCCGCAGCTTCCAGCACCGTTCCCGTCGCCTCCAGCCGCGCCAGCCATCCTTCCGGATCGGCCAGCGCCCCAAATCCTAATTCGCGTTCCGCCCGCAGCCACTCTCGCGCCTCGCGTATCAACGCAAACGCGCTCTCCAGCGCCGCCCGGTCCTGTCCCGGCTCCAATCCCGCCATAAATCTTCGTCCCGGCGCACACGTGGTCCTCAGCCGCAACAATTCCCGCAGCTTGTCAAACTCCAAAACCTCTTGCGTCGTCCGCGACATCCGTTTCGCCTACTCTCTACCCTCTATGCGCAGGTTCCCCACTCGACCGGCCGATTTTCAAATTTCGAATTTCAAGCTTCCAGTTTCAAGTTTTCTTTCTCGATTTAAGCGCTCAACTCGCAATCTTGAACTTCTGAACTTTGAACTCCTGAACTTCCTCAATTCACTTTCTTAAACTCTTTCAGAAAATATCGCGCCACATCCTCCGGCGTCTCCGCCGTATGCACCAGGTTGCCCTTCGCCTCGCCCCATTTCGGCGCTTCCGTCGACGGCCTCGGCCCCTGTTCCACTTCGCGCACCCGTTCCAGTATCGGCGTCCAAAAATCTCCCAGCACGATAAACGGTTTCGCTGGCATCACGCCCTTGTTCAACATTTCCCACACCACCGCTAACTCCACCAGCGTTCCCGTCCCACCCTTGCACGCCACAAATCCATCCGCAAGCCGTATCAATTCAAACAGCCGCTCCTCCCACGTCTTCATGCGGACTTCCACATCCACCCACTCATTCGCTTTGCGTGCAAAAAATTCCGCCGTTACGCCGTATACTTTTCCGCCTACTTCCTTGGCTCCGCGCGAAACCGCCTCCATCACGCCGCCATATCCTCCGGTGCACAGCGCGAATCCGCGATCCGCCAGCAGTTGCCCCAATTCGCGCGCGTCCACATACTCCTCATCACTTACTTGCGGCCGCGAACTCCCAAACACCGTAATAATTCTCTCCACGCTCATCGTTCTCTCCGCGACCTGCTACTGCACGTTAGTCCCAGCCGCTCCCGTCACCGAAGGCACCACATCAAACTCCTGCACCATCGCCAGGCATAATCCATCCAACGCGTCATGCGTCTCGTGATTTTTCCCACTCTGATTGTTGGCCAGAAACGAAAAAATCAGCCGTCGCCCACCGGGCGTCTCCGCATAGCCCGAAAGCGCCCGCACATGTGTCACCGATCCGGTCTTCGCATGGATCCGCCCGGTCAGCACGCCCGCCTTCATCCGCTCGTTCAACGTTCCATCCGTTCCCGCCACCGGCAGAGACGCATAATACGCAGGAAACCACGCCTGTCTTTGCGCGAACTGCAGCAGCGCGACAAACGCTCGCGGCGTCACCATATCCTGCCGCGATAATCCCGATCCATCCACCTGCATCACGTCGCCCAGCGGAATTCCCGCTCGCACATAAAATTCTTCTGGAAAGTTTGTCAAGTCTTCTGGCGTGGCCCACACCCCCTGCTGCCGCGCCGCCGTCCGCAACAAAACCTCCGTATGCAGATTCTGGCTGATCTTGTTTACCAGCTTCACCGTATCTCCCAGCCGCAACGACAGGTGCTCCGCCAACACCGTTCTCACTACTCCCGCTCCATCTGGCTCATGCATCGCGCGAATCTTGCCATGAAACTTCACCCCACGTTCCGCCAGCAATTTCGCCAACATGCTTGCCGCCTGCTGCGCCGGCTCCTGAATCGCCAGCAATAATTTCCGTGGAGTCGCGCGCGCTGGCATCGTACCCGTCACCACCACCGATTCCGACCCTGGCTCCCGCGTCAGCCGCAGATCCGCTTTTTCTCCCGCCTTCGCCGTCACCACTAAATTCTTCACCGTAAATTCCGGCGTCGCCGGTTCCACCGAGTCCGTCGCCGGCTCTCCGGCCCGCTCGCCCGGCGTCAGCGTCAACGTCACGGTGTTGTCGTTCACCACAATCGCCGAAATCGCCGCGCCGTATTCCCACACCATGTCGCCAATTTCCCATCCGTCCGGATAACGTTCGCGCGGGAAATAACTGTCATCGCCCACAATGTCGCCCGAAATTTCCTTCACCCCATGCGCCACCACCGCATCCGCAAGCTCGCTGATGACCCGATCGGGCAATCCGTCAAACTCTTCCTTTGTTTCAAACGGAAATTTTCGATTCGACAGGTTCGGATCGCCGCGCCCCACCAGAATTAAATCTCCGGCCAGCACTCCGTCGGTCCCCAGCTTCCCATTCGTCTCGACCGTGGTACGGAACCGGTACTCCACTCCCAATTTGTCCAGCGCCAGTGCAGTCGTCAGCAACTTCATATTCGATGCCGGTACAAAATATTTATCCGCATCCCGCTCGTACAGCACGTCGCCCGTCGCCGCGTCCATCACCTCGACTCCCCACTCCCCGCGCCGTACCGCCTCACTTCCCAGCACCTCGTCCACCCGCCGCGCAAACCGCGCCTGTGCCGCCCGTGCCTCCTGCCCCCGCACATCCTGTCCGCTCGCGCCCTGTGGCTCATCCCTTTGAGGGGTGAGGCCTTCCGCCCCAACCTGCGCAAGCGTCTGCCCAACGCACATCGCCGCAACACCCGCCAGCCCCATCCACAATCCGATGAACCTACGCACAAATTTTCGTTCGCTCTTCATGAATCCTTTATTTGCAAACCCCACGTCCTGAAAGTATATTCGAAAGCCGTACTCCGCTCCTGAGGCGTTCCTGGGCTTCGAAATAAGTTTTCCACGACAGGCAACCTGCGCGCTGGCGCCCGGACTCCACCATCTGTAGACTTATACGCAACTGAAATGATCAACTCTCTGACCGAAGGTGAATACGCATGAAAAAGTTTGTCCCATTTCTTCTAACTCTCGCGCTCCTCGCGCTACCGCTGCAAGCCGACGACAAGAAAGAAAAAGAGCGTCTCGAAAATTGCGGCACCGTTCTTCAGGAAATTATGGATATTCCCGACAATATCCCGCAGGATCTCATCGATAAAGCCGACTGCGTCATTATCTATCCTTCTGTCGTGAAGGCCGCCTTTGTCTTTGGCGCCAGCTACGGTCGCGGCGCTATGACTTGCCGCACCGGCGAACAGTTTAATGGTCCCTGGAGCGCGCCCACTATGATGGCCCTCGAAGGCGGCAGTTTTGGCTTTCAAATTGGCGGGCAAGCCACCGATTTCGTTCTCCTCGTTATGAACGGACGCGGTGCCCACGCCATCCTGAAGAGCAAGGTCAAACTAGGCGGTGACGCTTCCGCAGCGGCTGGCCCTAAGGGTCGCAACGCCGAAGCCTCCACCGATGTCACCATGCGCGCTGAAATTCTTTCCTATTCTCGCGCTCGCGGACTCTTCGCCGGCATCTCCCTCGCCGGTTCCACCGTTCGCCCTGACAATACCGCCAACATGCGCGTCTACAAAAAAGATGTCAGCGCGGAAGACATCATCTTCAAAGGCGCTGTCCCCGTTCCAGCCTCTGCCCAGAAACTAGTCTCTTACCTCAACAAGAAGACGCCCAAGTTCAAAGGCTCAGGCAAAGAAATCTAATATCCGCATGTAGCGGCCACCTTTAGGTGGCCTCCCAGACCGACCCGTAGCTGGATTGCCCCACACGCCGTACTTGCGTGTGGGTTTTTCTTGCCCCAGCCTCGAACTAATTCCTTTCGATATCAAAACGGCGACTCTGCTCTCCATCGGGTCTCAGCTTCGCTTGACATTATATATGACCTATGGTCATATATGGGTAAAGGTCAATGGACGTGACTCAGACTCATACTCCCCAAACCCCCTCCACGCGTCGCGAACGCCGCAGCCTCGAAACTCGCGAACGCCTCTTCCGCGCCTCACTGGACCTCTTCGCCAAAAAAGGTTTCCCTGAGACTACTGTCGAAGACATCACCAACGCCGCCGACGTGGGCAAAGGCACGTTCTTCAACTACTTCCCCAGCAAAGATCACATCCTGCTCGCCTTTGGAGAAATGCAACTCGCCAAACTCCAATCCGCGGTCCAAGAAGCGCGCCAGACTCATCAACCCATGCCGAAGTTCCTCAGTTCTCTTGCCGAACGCATGACCCAGGAGCCCGCTCGCCATCCCGATATTGTGCGCGTCCTTCTTCTTGCCTACCTCTCCAACTCCAAAGTCCGCAAGGCCATGCTCGATCTGCAAGCGCGCGTGCTTGCTCTTCACACCGAGATGATCCAAATGGGCCAGGAGCGCGGCGAAATCCGCAACGATCTCCCCGCGGAGGAGATCGCCCTCGTCTTTCGCCAGACCATTTTTGGCACCCTGCTCGTCTGGTCGCTTTACGGCGATTCTTCTCTCAAGTCGCGCATGGATTCTGCTTTCGAAGTGGTTTGGTCCGGGCTTCTCCCACGCTCCCCAAACGCAGCGCCAGCTCCACCAAGTAATTTTTCGCATTCGGGCCCCGTAGCTCCTTGGTTCATGTAAAGGGACTTTATGAATCGCAAGCGTCTGCTCATTCCACTGGTTCTCGTCGCCGTACTCGCGGCCGCCGCCTACTCCATGGGCTGGTTCCATCACGACACCAGACTGCAGGGCTCCGGCACCGTCGAAGCGCGCGATATTCGCGTCGGCTCAAAAATTGGTGGCCGCATCGACAAAGTTCTCGTCCGCGAAGGCGATTCCGTTACGCAAGGCCAGGTGCTGATCACCTTCGACGACAAGGAACTGCAAGCATCCCTCGCGCAATCTCGCGCCAACTCCGAAAAGGCCTCGCGCGGATTTCGCCCCGAGGAAATCGCTGAAGCGCGCGCCGCCGCCATGCAAGCCAAAGCTGAATACGAACAGCGCATAAACGGCTATCGACAGGAAGATATCGACGCTGCACAGGCCGACGTCGACCGCTCCGCCGCCGATGAAGTTCGCGCCCACCTCGACTTCCAGCGCTACGACGCCTTGGCACAGAAAGATCTCGTCTCCAAACAACAGCGCGACACCGCGGAAGCCAACTGGAAAATGGCCGTCGCCGTGAAAGAGAATGCCCAGCACAAATTCACCGAACTAAAGCGCGGCTATCGCCCGGAAGAAAAAGCCTCCGCGGAAGCCCGCTATCAACAAACTCAAGCCACGCTCGAAAAATTTGAACGCGGCAATCGCCGCGAAGATGTCGAGTCCGCGCGCGCCGCTCTCGAGCTCGACGAAGCTCGTTATCGCGAACGCCAGGTCCTCGCGCCATCCAACGCTACGGTGGAAGTTCTCGATGTCCGCCCCGGCGACCTGATCGCCCCAAACACTCCCATCGCCACGCTCCTCGAGAGCGATCAGATCTACGTCCGCATCTACATCCCGGAAACCGTGCTCGGTCACGTGCAACTTGGCCAACAAGCCGAAATCCGCGTCGACTCTTTTCCTAATCAGGTCTTCCACGGTGTCGTCGAACAGATCAATCAGCAAGCCGAATTTCTGCCCCGCAACGTGCAGACCCGCGAAGAGCGCGTCCACCAGGTTTTCGGCGTGAAAGTTCGCATCGACGACACCTCTCATCGCGTCCTCGCCGGCATGGCTGCCGACGTAAAACTCACTCCGGCAGGCAGCTAATCGTGCCCAACGCCGACCAACTCGCGATCTCTGCCGAACATCTCGTCCGGCGCTTCGGCATCTTCACTGCCGTAAACGACATCAGCTTCCAGGTCCAAAGTGGCGAAATCTTCGGCTTCCTCGGACCTAACGGCAGCGGCAAAACCACCGTCATCAAAATGCTTACCGGTCTGCTTCCGCTCAGCGGCGGTAAAGCCACCGTCATGGGCCTTGACGTTTCCAAAGAGCCCGACCGCGTTCGCGAAAATATCGGCTACATGTCGCAGAATTTCAGCCTCTATTCCGATCTTACTGTCAGCGAAAATCTCACCTTCTATGGCCGCATCTACGGTCTTTCTCCCGATCGTCTTCGCAAACGCATGGACGACATCGTTCAGCTCAATGGCCTCGCGCCCTATTTGAATCGTCTCGCCGCGCAACTCTCCGGCGGTTGGAAGCAGCGCCTTGCTCTCGGCTGCGCCATGCTTCACGAACCCAAACTCATCTTCCTCGACGAACCCACCGCCGGCATCGATCCCGTCGCGCGCCGCCAACTTTGGGATTTGCTCTTCGAACTTTCCGGTCAGGGCATCACCTTCTTCGTCACCACCCATTACATGGACGAAGCGGAACGCTGCAGCCACGTCGCCTACATCTATTACGGCAAAGTCATCGCCGATGGCACGCCCGAAACCCTGCGCCAGCTTCCCGACGTTCAGCCTCCCGGCACTTATCGCGTCGAGATCACCACGCCTGAAGTCACCCGCGCTCTTCGCATCGCCCGCACGCTCCCCGGGATTCGCAGCGCCACCATCTTTGGACAATCCATTCACGCGCTCGTTGAAGATCGCTTCGACATGGAACATCTCCGCGAACAGTTACTTAAGAACGGACTGGTCGTCGCAGAAATTCGCCCGCTCGCGCCCACCCTCGAAGATGTCTTCGTCGAACTCACTTACAAGCACCAGTCCGATGCGGAGGCCGCCACCCGTGGATAACGCCTTCAAAGGTTTTGGCGCCGTTTTCTACAAAGAGACGCTGCACGTGCGCCGCGATTTCGCCACGCTGTTCTTCTCGCTGATCATTCCCGCGCTGCAGATGGTTGTTCTCGGATTTGGCATCGACACCAACATCCGCCAGGTCAACACCGTCGTCTACAATGCCGACGGCCGCCGCGAAAGTCGCGAACTCCTCGACCGCTTCAAGAATTCCGACACCTACCACATCATTCGTTACGTCAATAGCGATCGCGACCTCAACGACTCAATCATCTCCGGCAAATGTCGCGTCGGCATCAAAATTCCCGTCGATTATTCTGACAAGCTTCTCCACCAGATGCCCGCGCAAGTCCTTGTCCTCATCGATGGTTCCGATTCCTCCGTCGCCGGCCAAGCCATCAACGTTGCCACCGCGATCGGTCTGGATGAATCGCTCCGCCGGGTGCTCGTCAACAGCAGCGCTCCCTTCGCGGTCGATATGCGCCCCAAACTGCTTTTCAACCCCGACTCGCGTTCGCCCAATTTCTTTCTTCCCGGTCTGCTGGCGATTCTCCTACTCAATGTCACTACGTTCCTCACCGCCTTCTCCATCGTTCGCGAAAAAGAGCGTGGCACCCTCGAGCAACTCTTCGTCACTCCCGTTCGCCCCATGGGCCTGCTCCTCGGCAAATTGTTGCCTTATCTCGCCATCGGCTTTTTCGAACTCACCATGCTGCTCACTTTCATGGTCTTTATCTTCCGCGTGCCCATCCACGGCAGCGTCATCCTTCTCGCTCTGCTCTCTCTGCCCTATCTCTTCGTCTCGCTCTCGCTCGGCATCCTCATTTCCAGCAAAGCCACCACCCAGGCGCAAGCCATGCAGCTCGCCTTTCTCACCATTCTTCCTAGCGTCTTTTTCTCCGGCTACATCTTCCCCCGCGAAACCATGCCCAAATTCTGCTACGCCCTCAGCTTTTTTATTCCTGCCACCTACTTCATCAACATCACCCGCGGCATCATTCTTCGCGGCGCTGGCTGGGTCCATCTGTGGACCGACGCTCTGGCCCTGTTCCTGATGGGCGCAATGCTCCTGATCATCGCCGCCCGCCGCTTCCACAACAAAGTCATCTCCGCCTGAACGCCCGTCGCGGGTCTAGTTCTGGCACGCAGCCTATGTAGGGACCCGGGCTTTAGCCCGGCGCCCATCCGCCACCCTGTCACTCCGGCGACGCTCCACCCAAATTCGTCATCCTGAGCGGAGAGACCCGGCCTTTTCTTCCGCGCCGCATTCTGGCGCGGTCGGGGAACGCAGCCGAATGGATCCCTGTTCGATCGCCCCCCCATCGCCAATTCCCCGCCCTCTTTTTCACCTTCCCAATTCTCCACCCCCCGAATATATTCAGGCACATACTCTGCAGGAGGTAACGCGGTGCCGCGCAAACCTGAACCTTCTGCCCCGCCGCCTCCCGCCATCGGCTCCGATCGCCTGCTCCATTACGCCATCCTCGACGACTCCGTCTCCGTCACGCCCAATCACGGCCTGCTCTTCGTCGACGGCCTGGAAATCGGCAAGGTTCCCTGCCTCGCCATCTGCCAATCCAAGCATTCCTCCGACGTGGTCCTTTATTACTGCGAACGCGACTGGAATTCCCTCGCCGTCTCCGTTCACGATTCCGTAGCCAACGCCAAACGCCGCGCCGAGCGCATTTATCCCCGTTCTTCCCAGCGCTGGGTCGAAGCCAACATCTCCGAACAAGATGCCGCCAATTATCTCGATGAGTTGTACAAGGATTTTCGTTGTAGTTTCTGCGGCAAACGCGGCGACTTAGCCAATCAAATGTTCGTCGCCAGCAACAATAGCAATGTCCAGATTTGTGATGAGTGCGTATCCGAATTCCACACGGCTCTCAGCAACAATCCGTCGGGCCAATCAGACTGACTCCGCGCATCGCATCTGAACCGGGGTTGCGGTGGCAATGTCCTAAGGGGCGCCTGCCCGCGAATTTCCTCCCGCCGTCACTTACAAAACTTCACTTCTTGTCCTATAGTATTTCCGTTACAGGTGCGCCTCCGCATGCCCCAGGGTCTCGCTCGTCAGCTACTGACGCTTGTCTCCACATCAGCCAACCCATCTTTTTCCATGCCAGGATTGCACCACACCCTTTGCAACGCCCGGAAAGAGATGCCTCGATGATCCCTCGCCACTTGTTCGCGCGCTTGTCACTATTCCTTATCGCCGCCACCTTTCTATTTATTTCCGCACCGCCAAGCTTTTCGCAATCCACGCAGCAATCGAAGCAGCCTCCCTTTCCGTGGATGGACAAATCGCTCTCTCCCGATCAACGCGCCGACCTGGTCCTGCACCAGATGACTCTCGACGAAAAAATTCAGCTGGTTCACGGCACAGGGTGGGGTGTTCTGCGTGATGGCGCTCCCGTTCCCCCGCGCTCTAATTTCGGTGCCGGATACGTCCTTGGCATTGATCGCCTGGGAATTCCTGACATTAACTTGGCAGACTCTGCCGTCGGCATCCGCATGGCCGCTCTGCAAAGTCGTTACGCCACGCTTCTCCCTTCCAGTCTTGGTCTCGCCGCCACCTGGAACCCCCAAGCCGCCCTTCTCTACGGCTCGGTCATCGGCAGAGAGTTGCGTGATCAAGGTTTCAACATGTCCATAGGTGGTGGCGTCGATCTTCTTCGCGAACCACGCAACGGCCGCGCTTTTGAATACGCCGGAGAAGATCCGGTCCTTGCGGGCACCATCGTCGGCAATCTCGCCAAAGGCGTGCAGTCCCAGCAAATCATGGGCGACATCAAACATTACGCCGTCAATGATCAAGAAACCGGCAGAAATATTCTCAGCGCGGTTCTCGATCGCCGCTCGCTTCGCGAAACCGATCTGCTCGCGTTTCAGATTGCCATCGGCATCGCCCAACCCGCCGGCGTTATGTGCGCCTACAACAAAGTGAACGGCGATTATTCCTGCGAGAACGATTACCTCCTCAATCAGGTCCTCAAAAAAGATTTCGCCTTCAAAGGTTTTGTTCTCTCCGATTGGGAAGGTACCCACAGCACCGTCAAAGCCGCAAAGAACGGCCTCGACATGGAAATGCCCGGTGAAGATTACTTCGGTCCGGCTCTTAAAAAGGCCGTCGAAACCGGCCAAGTCCCTGCAGCCCGGTTGGACGATATGGTCCACCGCATTCTTCGCAGCATGTTTGCCACCGGCGTGATCGACAATCCACCGATGCCTCGCCGGGTCACCGATCCCTTCCGTGGCCTCGAAGACTCGCAGCAAATCGCCGAAGAAAGCATCGTCCTGCTAAAAAACACCGATTCCCTTTTGCCCCTCTCTGCGGCAAATATCAAATCCATAGCTGTCATTGGCTCACACGCCGACGTTGGTCTGCTCTCCGGTGGCGGCTCTGCCCAGGTCGACGCCCCCGGCGGCAACGCCATCGGTCTCAACCACGGCCAAACTGAATGGCAGAAACCCGTCTACTTTCCTTCCGCTCCTTTAAAATACATTCGCAAGAAAGCTCCCAACGCCAATGTGCAATATAACGATGGCGCCGATCCCGCCTCTGCCGCCAATCTCGCCAAATCCTCCGAAGTCGCCATCGTTTTTGTCAGCCAATACATGAGCGAAGGCCGCGACGCCCAAACTCTTTCTCTTCCCGATAATCAAGATGCTTTGGTCCAGGCCGTGGCTGCCGCCAATCCCCGCACCATCGTCGTTCTCGTAACCGGCAATCCGGTCTCCATGCCCTGGGCGAAAAATGTGAAAGGTATTCTGGCGGCCTGGTATCCCGGCATTGGTGGCGCGCAAGCCATCTCCAACATTCTTTTTGGCGACGTCAATCCTTCTGGCAAACTTCCCGCCACCTTCGCCAAGTCCGACGCCGATCTTCCGCACCCGCAAGTTCCAGGCATCGATTTGGAATTGAAAGCCCGCGCTGCCCTCCCCGCAGGCAGCAAGAACCGGGATGTCGTTCTACCTTCCTTCGACGTGAACTACACCGAAGGTGTGAAAGTCGGCTACAAGTGGTTCGCATCTGAAAACAAACCGCCGCTCTTCCCCTTCGGCTTAGGTCTTTCCTACACCACCTACAGTTACTCCGACTTGAAGCTCGACGAGAAACAACGCCAGGTTACTTTTACCGTGAAAAATTCCGGCACCCGACCAGGCGCCGAAACCGCCCAGGTCTACGTCCAACTCCCACCTGCCTCCAACGAATCCTTCAACCGCCTCGTCGCCTTCGATAAAATCCGCTTAGCTCCCGGTGAATCCAAATCCGTCACCCTCCCGCTAGCGCCGCTGTACCTCTCCATCTTCGACGACAAAAAAGACACCTGGACTCTGCTCCCCGGCGACTACAAAATCCAAGTCGGCCCTTCCTCCGCCGACCTTCCTCTAACCGCCATCCTTCACATCCAAAACTAACCAAACGTATCTACGGACCCAGCAAGTCAAGCTCCTGATTCGCGCGTTTGCTGTAGCGTTTCCTATCCTTATATGTATGATTTGCCAGTTCGGCAGTCGCCGCGACACATCCAGCGTTTCCAACCGACTCTGTGCGGTTGCGATACAGTGAGGTAAGAATGCGATTGGGGGCAGCTTTTCAGTGTGTAGCCCTGACGTTTTGCCTGGTGCTTCTGGATTCGTTTGCTCATCCGCAGGAAATCACCAATAAAAAGCGCGTCGCCATTCTGAATTTCGAAGACTACAGTGCCCCAAGCTCTGGCAGCCCCAGCGTCTTCGGCGCTGTTGCCCAAGACGTCGGCAAAGGCGTTTCCGCTCAGCTCATCGAGAGATTAACTGCCAGCGGAAAGTACACGGTCATCGATCGTTCTGCGCTCAAGAAACTTCTAGACGAACGAGGAACTTCCGAACCGGATAGCATGGATGCATATGGCCGGGCAGCCCGAATTGGGCGAATGCTTGCTCTCGACGCCATGATTGTCGGCGCGATCACCCGTTTCGGGCCCGACGTTCCGCAAAAATCGGGATCCATTCACTCTCGGATGACCAAGCGCAAATCGAAAGCCTACGTCGATATCACCGCGCGCGTTCTGGACATGACCACCGCCGAAGTGCTTGCAGCATTTACGACTAACGGGGAATCCGCCCACACTGGTGAGGTAATGATTATCAGCACAGGAGGTAAATCCGCTGCACCACAGGAAGTATTGGACAGCGAGTTTACCGACACGTTGCTTAGTGAAGCCACCCGGAACGCCGTGGAGAAACTCGCCACACAACTTAATTCTTTTGCCGAGAAAATCCCCATACTCGCGGTCGATATCGATGGCCTGGTGGCAGAGGTCGCCGGCAACTCGATAACCCTGAATGTGGGCAAGAAGTCAGGAGTAAAACCGGGCGATAACCTCACTGTCTTACGCGAGGCTCATGCCTCCCCAGAAGCCCAAGCCGGTTCTCTTCCCCTGGTTGTGCAACATATCGGCCAAGCTACCGTGACCGAAGTCGACGACCTTTACTCCACCGCTGTAATCGTTGGTTCCGCAC
>JBAVNY010000828.1:0-6046 GCA_049691535.1 Candidatus Acidiferrum sp. | reverse complement strand
GTACCCAAGTTTTGACAGGCCGCCGCCAGTTCACGCACTTCCTCCGGCGGCTCCAGCAGCGAAATGAATTCGCCGCCCTGCACGGTAAGAATGCTGTGCGTGGAAATCAGCGAATGCTGCAGCAAGCTTTCGCGATTTCGTATTTCGCCGACCATCGCTGACGTCGTGTTCGACACTCTGAGCGTCAGCTTGAAAGTTGTTTCCTGGACATCCTCCGCCCGCAACTCGATCTGTCCACGGATCTCGTCTTGCGTCCGCACGATCCCGCCCACGATCATTCCAGCTTGATCACGAACCGGTTCCATTCCTTTTGTCGCTGGAAACGCAAAGCTATGCGTCATTCCGCCGGACGACAACATTTCCACGGAACGGCTCGGCAGACCTACTTCCCGCTCCGTAGCTTCCTGCCACGCTTGCAGCACTTGATTGCCGACTCGCAGCGATTCGACTGGCTTGAATTTCGGCGACTCTCCCGGCGCGATTTCTCGAACTGGCTCGTCCAGTTCAGCAACCGTCCGCGCAATAGCCTGAAGAAATCGAACCTTCACGCCGATTTCCGCATTCCCTTTGCCCGACACCAGGCACTCCGTCTGCATCTTCCACAAATCGTTTCCCTGCTGCGACTCGCTGTGCGCACGCGGGTAAAGCACTCCGAAATTCCAGCGTTGCCGGTTCTTCACCGCCGACGGGCGATACGGGTACAGCATGTAACCCTCGTACAGCACCGCGTTAGCGACTTGCTCGATCCGGTTCGTCGTCATATCCGCACCGGTTCCTCAGACGCCGCCAGCAGCCGTTCGATCGCTTCCTCCCAGGTCGGAATTCCATGCCGCATTTTGTATTGATACAGCCGCGCGTGCGCATCGCGCCGCAAACAGAGCCACGCGGAATTGGGATAGTACGTATCCATCAACTCTTTCCACGTATCGACCGGCAGCCGGAATCGCGCTTCCTTATCCCAGGAAATCGGCGCCACCTGCAGCGATTCATCCGCGCCTTGATAAAACACCGTCCCGCTGAACTGAAAATTCAGAGGCAAATCCCCGCTGCCCAGACCATTAAAATACTTCGTCGCCGCCACATTGAAATCAAACGTACACGGCACCGGAATGTCAGTCACCGTGCTTCCCGTGAACCGCGGCACAATCACGCTGGTGTGCGCCCACACCATGTTCCGAAGCGTTTGTCCCCAACGTTCCGGCTTGTCAAACAGATCCTGAAGCCGAGCCTGCTCCACCGCATCGTATTTTCTTCGCGTCACTTCAATCTGGATTTGCGCGCGCAGCGCCACGGTGTGAATGGTCTGGTCGGCCGGCGCATTCTCGATGCGCACCTTGAACGCCAGTAGTGGCGCCGCTGCATATCGCACCACTTCCGCGCCTTCGACGCTCAGTTTCAGATCAGGCATGCGCTTCCTCGCGGCCGTGGCCTGCTCGCCTTTTCAACGCATTAAAAAACTGCCCAATTTCCCTCCATACTTCGGTACCGCCTGATAGTCCACGCCAATAAGTTCGAATCAACCCAACCAGCTTGTAACATTCGTCGATTGGCACCAGGTAATACTCCGCGGGCGAAACTCCCCGCGCATGTCCCACGCGATTCACGAGCAGCGCGCTTACATCCATTTCTATCTCGCGTAGGATCGGGTTCATCTCTTCGATATCCGCCCAAGTGTCCAGCGACAGCAGAGATTCCGTTGGGCCCGCCGGACTCGGGTACAGCGCCACCACTTTTCCTTGTGCGCTGCTCTTGAAGAAAAACGCCATATCGATGGGCACCATCAGCCCATCCCATTGCGCATCGGTCATTTCGAAATTCTGCAAAAACAAAACGCGCCGCGGCACTCGGTGGAATTTCGTCCCGGCTTGCCCTTCAAACAAAATGGCGCACGCATCGCACGCGCACACCAATCGCCGGTTCGCCGGTTCCACGAGATGTTCGTGCTCAGGAGGAAGTTCGCGGCTGCACATCTCGCAGCGTTCCACGACCGCCCGCTTGCGTGCGAACTGCCGAAGTGCCGCAAACGCGCCGTCCGGTTGAGGAGTGAGCGCGGAGCCCATATCAATCACCACTCCGCGCCGCTTGTGGCGTTGCGGAAGACGCCAGATTTCCCAGACCGCCGCTCATGAGCTGTGTTACGGGTACAAATCCCGCCGCTTTCAGGCCAGCGCCGCTCTCTTCCACCACAATAGTGGCCGCATCCGGAGCCGCATCTTGTATCGCGCCTTCAATCGTCGATTTCACCAGCGCCTCGGTCGAGCCACAACCGCCACTTGCCTTCACGTGCAAACGCACCGTCACCGTTCCATCGGCTCCAATGGACACAAGTTCCGCGCTCGCCGAGTGCGACTCCAGAAAGCCGCGCTTCTTGTCCAAGGCGTTGGCTACTCGCGTGTTTAAATCTTCGGGGTGCAATCCATACAGCAGCAAAACACTACTTACCAACTCATCGTGCGCGCATCTTGCAATAATCCCACGGCCCGCATCACCGTCATTTGTCCCGGCAGCAATTTCCAGCATTCGTTCCAGCGCCGCGCCGTGCAACGCCATCAAGGATTCAACCAACTCCTTCGCCAATGCTCGCGCATTCGGATCGGCCGTAGCCTCCAGCCGCTCCACCAATTCCCCAATCCTCTGAACCTGTTTTTGAAACGCTGCGTCTTGCGCCATATTCTCTTTCACGTCAGAGTTTCACCAAAGACAGATGGAAGCGAGTGGTGGTGGCCACTCGCTTCCGGTCGAACTCCACTCATCTCAAGGTTGCAGTCCAAACATCGGCGAGTGATGCGTCTCCAGCACCTTGCCGTTGCCAAGGTACATGTGCACGCCGCACGGCAAGCACGGATCGAAACTTCGCACCGCCCGCATGATGTCGATGCCCTTGAATTTGTCTGGACCGTTTTCTTCGAAGATGGGCGTATTCTGCACGGCATCTTCGTACGGCCCTGGCGTTCCGTAGATATCTCGCGGATTCGCGTTCCACGGTGTTGGCGGATACGGATGGTAGTTTGCAATCTTGCCGTCGCGAATCACTACGTGGTGCGAAAGCACGCCGCGCACCGCTTCGTGGAATCCGCAGCCAATCGCATCTTGTGGCACGGTGAACTCCGTCCACGTCCGCGTTCTTCCCGCGTGCAACTCGGCCAGCGCCTTCTCCACAAAGTAGAGAGCCGCCGATGCCGCGTACACCTGGAAGTACGTCCGCGCCCGATCGCGCTCAATCGCGTTGCTCCACTTGGGAATCTTCCATTCGAACTCGACTTCCGGCAGCGATGGCGTCTTCGGCAAATACATCTTCACGCTGCGCCCCGTCGACTTGATGTAGCCGATATCGACGATTCCCGCGAGGGCCGTCGCCCACAACCGCGCGATCGGCCCTCCTCCTGTGTCCAGGGCAAGATGATCGCCGGTCCTCTTATCCAGCCACCGCGGCGACATCACCCACGTGTATTTGCCGCCGAAGTCGCGCTTCTGCGGCCTGGGGATAGTGGTCTGATTCCACGGATGATTCTGGTCCACTGGATTTCCCAGCGGATCCTTGGTCACAAATTTTTCGCTGTTTTCCCACCCGTCGTAATACGAGCTGCCCAGCAAAATGCGAATGTTCAAATTGATGTCCACCAGATCATTGGTCACCAGTTGATCGTCGACGATCACTCCCGGCGTCACGTACATGGCCTTGCCCCATTTCGCCATGTTCTTGTAGGTGTAGTCGCACACCGCTGGATTGTTGAACGAGCCCCAGCATCCCAGCAGCACACGCCGCCGTCCCACTTCTTCATAGCCCGGCAGCGCGTCATAGAAAAAGTCAAACAAGTCGTCGTGCAACGGCACAACTTTCTTCATGAACTCCACGTAGCGCATCAACCGCACCAGATAATCCGTAAACAGTTGCACCGTCGGCACCGTTCCCACGCCGCCAGGATACAGCGTCGACGGGTGCACGTGGCGCCCTTCCATCAAGCAGAACATCTCGCGCGTCATGCGGCTCATCTGCAGCGCTTCGCGATAGAACGAGCCGGTAAAGGGATTCAGCGCCTTCATAATGTCGGCAATGGTGCGAAAGCCATGCAGGTTCGAATGCGGCGCCGCGGTTTTTTCTGCCTTAGCGTACACCGACGGGTTCGTTTCCTTCACCATCTGCTCGCAGAAATCCACACCCACCAGGTTGTCCTGGAAAATGTTGTGGTCGAACATATACTCGGCGGCTTCGCCGAGATTCACGATCCACTCCGCGATATCCGGCGGCCGCACACCAAAGGCCATATTCTGCGCGTACGTGGCGCAGGTGGCGTGGTTGTCTCCGCAAATCCCACAGATGCGACTGGTAATGAAGTGCGAGTCGCGCGGATCTTTGCCCTTCATGAAAATGCTGTAGCCGCGAAAGATCGACGAAGTACTATGACACTCCGCAACCTGCCGGTTCTCGAAATCGATCTTGGTGAAAATTCCGAGACTGCCGACAATGCGCGTAATCGGATCCCAATTCATATCCACTAATTTCCGCGAACCGGTCGGCGTCTTCTTTTCTACCGTCGTCATCGTGCCCATTTTTTCGCTCCTTGATTTCGTTCAATCTCGTTGCCCTGCGTTCGACTTATGCTCGCGGTCTATAGCCGGTGGTCAGCTCCGCGCGCGGATGCCGCCACTTCGGTTCCTTATTTACCGTCTCTTGTGTAAATCCGCGCAATGTTCGGACTGCCTTTCCATACATGCCAATGGTGTTGGTGGAAACGCGAGCTCCTGGCGGCTCATCCATGAACGGCATGAACTTGTCTGGGAATCCAGGCATGGTGCATCCAATACAAATTCCGCCCACGTTGGGGCAGCCGCCGATTCCCGCCATCCATCCGCGTTTCGGCACATTGCAATTCACCACCGGACCCCAGCAGCCCAGCTTCACGATGCATTTCGGCGAACCGTAAACCTCGGCGAAATCGCCCTGCTCGTAGTAACCCGCGCGATCGCAACCGTCGTGCACGGTACTTCCGAATAGCCACGTCGGCCGTAATTGGTCATCCAGCGGAATCATCGGCGCCAGTCCAGCCACTTGATAAAGGAGATACAAAACTGTCTCCATGAAGTTGTCGGGTTGTACCGGGCAGCCCGGCACATTCACGATCGGCAAGCCGGCTTTGGACTTAAATCCCCATCCCAAATAATCCGCCAGGCCCATCGCGCCAGTAGGATTTCCCGCCATGGCGTGAATGCCGCCATACGTCGCGCACGTGCCGCAGCCAATCACCGCCAACGCCTTTGGCGCCAACCGGTCGATCCACTCATTGGTGGTAATCGGCTGGCCAGTGTCATGGTTCGTGCCCAGCGCCGCCCAATACCCTTCTTTCTTAATTTTTTCGTTAGGAATTGAGCCTTCGACTACCAGTACAAACGGTTCCAGCTTTCCCTGTTCCGCCTGGTACCAATATTTCAAGAAGTCGTCGCCATTTTCGTAGGCCAGAACCGGATTGTGCAGGTGCACTCGCGGCAATCCCGGAATCGCGCCCAATAAAACGTCTTCAATACTTGGCTGCGTCGCCGCAGTTACCGATACAGAATCTCCATCGCAACTCAGCCCCGCCGTGATCCAAAGTATGTGCACATCCGAAACCGGCGATGGCTTTTGCGTTTTTCGGCCGTAAGGAACTGCCGCTTCAGGAGTCATGAGTCGTCTCTCCTTTCGGGCTCCTGCGTGGTCACCGCAGAGAAGTTACGCAGGCGAGGCGTACCAAGCAGCGTCATAGAAAAATCGCTCTCGGACTCAACCTCTATCCGAAATTTCGATTAGGAGCATCACAGTCACGGTGGGATTGAACAATCAGGAGTAGCAGGAATATTTCATAGGGGAATGTTGGCGAGTGGAACCGGGAAATCCCCTCAAGTGATTACCTTAGAACACGGCCAAATCTCGTACACTTTTCGGGCACTTTACCGGCGCTTTTCGAACACTTTTGGGGCGCTAATGTCCGCCATTCAGATTTACGCCCCACTCAATCGCATGCTGCACCAGTTCGCGCGCGTTTCGCAGCGCCAGCTTCTCCTTTATATG
>JBAVNY010000827.1:0-2026 GCA_049691535.1 Candidatus Acidiferrum sp. | reverse complement strand
GTGCCGTGGGCGTTGATGTGGTCGATCTGGTCCGGTGTCATGCCGGCATCCGCCAGGGTTTTGTTGACGCAGCCGATGATCGGCTTGCCGTCGGGGCTGGAGCGGGTGCGATGAAAGGAATCGGTGAGCTCGCCGCAGCCGGCCAGCACCCCAAGGATCGGCGCACCGCGCGCCACCGCGGCGTCATAGCTTTCAAGCACCAGCGCGCCGGCGCCCTCCGCCATGACGAAGCCGTCGCGGTTCTTCGAAAACGGTTTTGAAGCGGCCTGCGGCGGGTCGTTCTGGGTCGACAGCGCCGACAGCAGGGAAAACCGCACCATCGCTTCCGGATTGATCGTGGCATCGGCTCCCACGCACAGCGCGGCGTCGGTTTCGCCGCGGCGGATCGCTTCAACGCCGAGCTGGATGGCGGTCGCGCCGGAGGCGCAGGCGGTCGACAGCGAAATCGGCGATCCCTTGGTGCCAAAAACCTCGGCACGGCGCGCCGCCACCGAGCCGAACGTGAAACGGCGGTGATAGGGCGCGAATTTTCCGCCGCCGCTGATGCGCAAGAGATCGTCGTAGTTCGGGTCCTGCTTGCCAGTGGCGCGGCCCAACTCGAACCGTTGCGGCCATTCGAATTCGACCGGGGCCACCGCGAGAAATAGCGGTCCCGGGAAATCGCCCTTAGTTCCGATGCGCGACTGCTCCAGCGCTTCTCCGGTGGCCATTTCGGCAAGGCGCTCGGTGAGACCGGTCGACGAAAACGGCTCGACGGCGACGAAATCGACCGTTCCGGCCATCGTCGTCTTCAAACCATCGATCGGGAAACGGGTGACGGTGCGGATGCCAGACTCGCCGGCAGTCAGTTTCGCCCAGTTATCGGTCTTGCCGGCGCCGAGCGAGGTCACAATGCCCATGCCGGTGACGACGACGATCGGCCTTCTGAGTTTGTCGCGTGGTGCTGTCATGTTTTCCCCGCTAGTTCGCGGTCACTTGATCGCCTCGACGAGGGCCATGCCTTCGCCGCGCCAGTGACCCGCCCCAATCACTACAATTTGGGAGCCATCAGCTGATGCGGCGAGTCGTACATTACCAGGCAAGGTGGGTCATGCTTTATGCCCCGCACGCCGGATCATCGCCACGTGATAGTGCGATAATCGGCGCTTGGTGGCTGGTCATCAAGTAAAGGTTCAAAAGTCGGGCCTAGTTGGGTAAGTTCTCTTGGGCTTGCCCTTCGATGCAGTTGCGACTTGAGCTGTGGGAACATCAGGTTCTAAGCATTGCAGGGTATGGATGGAAGCAGCATTCCTTTATGACTTGGCCGAGTCTCTATTGACAACCTTTGGTGCCAGACGTTCGCTTGCTACCTATTGCAATTCTAGATCGACTGAAGGCCGGGACGGTAAGGAATTCGCGGGTAGAATTAAAGGTAGAACTATGGCAAGAACCACCGTCGCAAAGCGGCTGGTGTTTCATATTGGCGGCTACGATCCAATCACGCCGCCTGCTGGGGCGCAACGACGCTTTGTGCGCGAAATGGGAAGGTTCCAACTTACCTGGTCAGTGAAAGCTTTCATCGATGGTTTGCAAGGTAGCGCGGATCAGACAAAATGGAACGTGACCACGACTGGTCCTAATTGGCAAGTCGAAACCGAATACCATCTTGTTCGGTGGGACGACGTAATTGAAACCTTCAAGCGTCGAACCATTTGGTCGCGTATTCCGCTCGGCATTCTTGCCTTTCTGGATTTCGTTTGGGCTGGCGCTCTTTGGGGTTACTTACGGGCCAATTGGGGCTATGCAGTTTTCTTTCTCTATCCATTCGTCGTGTTCGGCGTCCTCATCTTGGCAACGCTTTTAATTGGCGTGTTTGCCTTCAAAATCAGCGGATCAGTTCCTGTCACCATCAGTGGCGGTTTCCTCGGGTTCGCAGCGGTTCTGGCTGGACCGTGGCGCTGGCTGCACCTGGGCGACCTTTTCGACGATTGGATTTTTTCTCGCGAGTATGTTCGGAGCGGCAATTCGACTATCGAGCAAAGACTAG
>JBAVNY010000826.1:0-1701 GCA_049691535.1 Candidatus Acidiferrum sp. | reverse complement strand
CAAAAGGGCGGCAGGCACACCCTTTCCGGCGACATCCGCGATAATGACCTGAGTGGTGTGCGCATCGATGGAGAAGTAGTCGTAGTAGTCGCCACCTACGCCCCGCGCGGCGTGCATCATCCCAGCTATTTCGAGCCCAGGGATGGCTGGTTTGCCCGACGGAAGAAAAAAGCGCTGAACTTTCGCGGCCAGCTCCACGTCATTGCGCAGATCATCACGCTGGTGCTCAACGGTTTTGAGGAGCGATTCCTGCTGTTTGACATAACGTTGGATCACATGGACAACGAAAGTGAAACACAGCAGTGCCGACAGATCGTGGAAGACCCGAAGTCCCAAGGGTATCTGCCTTGGGGAATCAAAATAGTGGAATACGATGCAAGCAACGATAAGTCCGTAGCTGATTTCCTTGCGCAGGAAAATCGCTCCTATGGTGAGAGGTAAGATGTAGAGGTAAATAAGTGAGGGTATGACAACGAGATGGTCTGCGTACGCAACGGCGGCAATCGCCGCCAGGACCAATGCAAGTGGCAGCCACGTCGGCCTTCCGGAAATAACACCCTCCCGCAGAAACGACAGCAATGGAGCCCTTTCAGCAGGACCGCGCGACTCTGCGGAACTCAACCTTCGGACGCCGGAATGTAACAGGGCACTCATGTCCGCGGCCCATTGGCCGCACGCAATGGGATGGCTATCGAAAGGAGCACCAGAGTGACGATGGAGTAGCGATTCACGGTGGCCCCGTTACTTCTTCGAAGATTTTGGGGGGAAGTGCTGGAACATTTTCTCGACGCCCTTATCCAGATTTTTGATGTTCTTGTCGGAGTTGTTGGAGAGTGTGTCGCTCGAGCTTGCTCTCCAGATTAGTTGCTTGGTCTTGGTATCGAAGAGATCGACGACCACCGTGCCGACCGTGTACGTTTCCGTTGTGGTTGTCGCCTCACCAAAACCACCACCACCGAAGCGTCGCCAACCCCAACCTCCTCCCATCCCGTCGTAGAAAGTATTCAAGGTCTGCTGATCACGCGTGATCTCCACGGCCACGATGGAAACATCACCGCCGGAATCCACCTGAGACCAACCCTTTGCTGCCAACGCGGCATTCACGGCGTTCTTGATGCGGTCAACATCCAAGGGATCCTTGGTTTTGACGTTTTGCCACGAGTAGGTCTTGTACTGCGCGAAGTTTGCGCTCCGGTCGTAATCAGTCTTCACCTGCTGCGCTGAAGCCATGCCTGCCAACAAAGACATCGCTCCCATCAAAGCGAATACGACTCTCTGAAATTTCATGGTTCCTCTCTTCTCTGTCGCCGTCGAAGGTTTCGGCGCGTTAGCGACACGACTAGGATTGGCAATAGGGCTGCCAAAGATGGTCATGGCCTAAGTAATTGACAATAGAGGCTCACACAGGCTACGGTTTAGGACACAATGCCAACCCACTAAGCACGGCGTCCGGCGTGCCGACAGGTTGGAGTGAGGCTGTTTGTTGACTGTATTTCGGGGGCTTGCAACTCGGATGCTCGTGAGCGCCGTGAGCGCTAAGGTGCGCGACCCCGAATGGCTACCGCTTGAAGGCTTCTATCTATGGATGATTGCAGCGATTACGAAGGAAGACGATCCCGGCTGGTGCGTGAGATGCCGAGCTTTTGCATGCGGAAGTAAAGGGTGGACCTCTTGATTCCCAAGCGAGCAGCGGCGCCATTG
>JBAVNY010000825.1:0-6572 GCA_049691535.1 Candidatus Acidiferrum sp. | reverse complement strand
CTACTGGATTGAAGATCTGGACATCAACGGCACGCGCACCATGCACGGCCCGTATTATGCCGAGCCATCCGGCAGTGAGTCGTCGGTTTCCGCATCTGCGCGAAATACTTCGGTCGCGCCAATTCAGCGTGCCCAGGTTCTCAGTCAATTGCAGTCGAGTGCGAGTGTGAGTGCTGCGGTCATGCCGGCTCGCAACACCATGCGGCCCGTCGGTCCTCGTCCTGTTCCACCAATTTATCCCGTAAACTATCCGCGCTTTACCGTGGCCGATCACGCCGCCGTGAAAATTTCCGTCGAGCAGGAAGGTTGGTACCACGTTACCTTCGCGCAGCTTTACGCTGCAGGACTCGACAGCAACATTGACACCGGCTCGCTGCACCTCTACGCCGAAGGCGTCGAGCAGCCCATGCTCATCACCCATCCGTCAGGCCCAGTTTCCCCGACCGACGCGATTGAATTCTATGGAACCGGCATCGACACGCCCTACTCCGGCACCCGCGTTTACTGGCTGGTTCGCGAAAATGCCTATCCCAAGCGCATCAACACGATTGCACCCCCGATGGGCGGAAGCGCGGCTCCTACGAGTTTCCCATTCAGCTCGGTGCGCGAAGATCGTACCGGCTACTTCGCGGCGCTGCTCAATGGAGAAAATAACGACAATTTCTTCGGCGCGATCATTACCAGCGATCCGGTTCGCCAAGACTTGTTGGTCACGCACATCGATCCTTCGTCAGCCATTCCTACTTCGCTGGATATCACGCTGCAGGGCGTGACCGACCAACAGGAACATACCGTCAACGTGCAGCTCAACGGCTCCATGTTGGGCCAGATGACCTTCCAGAACCAGAGCCTGTACTCGCAATCGTTCCCGGTAGACATTTCACTGCTGCAGAGCGGCACCAATACCGTCACGTTGACCGCCATCAATGGCGATTACGACGTCAGCCTGGTGCAAAGCATCGTGCTTCAGTACTCGCACACCTACGCTGCCGATAACAATTGGCTGAAAGCCACCGCTCCTGCAGGAACGCAACTGACCATCACCGGCTTCAGCAATCCGCAAATTCGCGTCTTCGATATTACCGACACGCTGAACATCACTGAATTGACCGGCATAGCTTCTCCAACAGCCGGGCTCTACGAAATCGCAGTGAAACTGCCGCACAATGGAGCTTCGCCGCGCACACTTCTTGCCTTCTCGAGCGACACTGAGTCGGCACCCGTAGCTCTGACGCCTTATACCCCAACCTTCCTCGATGATCACCGCAGCAATGCGGACTACGTTGTCGTGGCCTATCCCGACTTTGTAAGCAGTCTCACGCCGCTGCTGCAATTGCGCGAAGCGCAAGGCCACCGCGTCTCCGTGGTCACCACCGATCATATTTATGACGAGTACAACTTCGGCGAGCGCAGTCCCTTTGCCATTCGCAGTTACCTGCAGGATGCCGCAACCAAAGGACGGCGCAAACCACAGTCCATACTTTTCGTTGGCGATGCTTCGTTCGACCCGCGCAATTACCTCGGCTTTGGCCAAACCGATTTCGTCCCTACCCGCATGATCGAAACCGCTGCATTCAAGACCGCTTCCGACGACTGGTTCACCGACTTCCAGCAAACCGGATACGCCACCATTCCTACGGGACGCTTGCCGGTAAGCAGCGTGCCAGAAGCCGATCTCATGGTTTCGAAAATTGTGAACTATGAGAAAGGTACCTTCGCCGGAACCTGGAATTCACAGGCACTCGTAGTCGCCGATCAGAACGTCGACATCGATTTCACCACCGCAGCCAGTACCGCGGCCAGCGATCTTCCCGCTTCCTTGCAGGTGAACAAGATTCTTGCCAACAATTTGGACTTTGCGACGGCGCGTACCCAACTTTTGACCGCGCTGAACAATGGCGCCCTGCTGGTGGATTACAGCGGCCACGGCGCCGAGCAGCAGTGGTCCTTCTCCAACCTCTTTAACACTGACGATGCCACCGCGCTTACCAATGGCGGGCGCCTCCCGGTCTACCTGGTCATGGATTGCCTGAACGGATTTTTCCAGGATGTTTACGGAGAATCTCTCGCAGAGTCTCTCGTGCTTGCGCCGAATGGTGGCGCGGTTGCCGTCTGGGCTTCTTCCGGCTTCACCAACCAGCCTCCACAGAATTCCATGAATCTTTCCGTGTTGTCACAGTTGGCGCTGCATCCCAATGAGCCCCTCGGCCAGATGTTGCTCTCTGCCAAGAATGGCACCACCGATAACGACGTGCGCCGCACCTGGATCCTCTTCGGCGATCCCGCCATGAACTTGCAATTCGCGCCATCAGGTAACAGCGGCACCAAGCAGACTGGAATTCCTCCGATTGGCGTCACCGTGCCCAAGGATTTCGTCAGGAATTGTGATTCGAATTCGGAATGTTTAAGAGCGAGGCAAAACAATGAATAGGACGAACCTATTTCTCGCAAGTGCGGTGCTGAGCATTTCGTTGGGCGCGACGGCCGCGTTGGCGCAAACGCAGACGCCCGCGGCCAATCCGCCGTTGGGCCTCGTCGCCAACGCGGTCAAGGCTCACGTCGGCAACTCGGAACTCACCGCCGGCTCAACCATCTACACCGGAGACTATGTCTCTACCGAAGATGGCGGCGATGTACTGATCCGCATTGGCAGCATGTCTCTGGAACTGCAGAGCGGCTCCGCGGCCCATCTGTACCGCGCTCCGTACGGTGCCGTCGTGGAGCTAAATCATGGCTCCGCTGCCTACATGACGCCCGGCAATCACGGGAATATCGTCGTGGTCGCGTCAGACGTTCGTGTTACTCCGGAATTGTCGCTTGCAGATTTTGGACGCGTCTCACTGGACGATCCCTGCAACGTAACTGTATCCAGTCAACGCGGGCAGGTCCACGTGCAGGTCGGAAACGAATCGCGGGACGTCGAAGAAGGTAAGGCCTATCGCGTACGCGCCGAGAATTCCATCACCTATCGCAAGTATCTCTCGCCCGACGAAAGCGATTACCACGATTATCACCAGCATCGTCCCTGCGCTCCGGTTGAAATGGTCAAGGGACGCCCGCCTCTCGCAGCGGGATCGAGTCGATTCCTTCTGGTCGCGGCGGTGGTGACCGGTGGTCTAACGACTTTCGGCGTATACAAAGCGATGGAGAGCGCGGATCGCCCGTAACTCGGCCCGCGACCGCTGAAAATGATCCAGGCAGGTGCTCCTGTTAGTTAGCGGTGTCACCTGCCTTTTTGTGCTTAAGAGCCGTTAGTGTTGCGATTTAGTTGTGTCCGCCAGAAAGTTCGCGCACGATCGAGCCTACGAAGTTCTTAGCGTCGCCAAAGAGCATCAACGTTTTATCCATGTAATACAACGGATTGTCGATGCCCGCAAATCCAGCGGCCATGCTGCGCTTAATCACCATGACAGTACGAGCTTTGTCGACATCCAGAATCGGCATGCCAAAAATCGGGCTGCTCTGATCTTCGCGAGCGGCAGGATTGGTCACGTCGTTGGCGCCAATGATCAGCGCCACGTCCGTTTGCGGGAAGTCGCCGTTGATGTCATCCATCTCCAGCAATTTGTCGTAGGGAATGTCCGCTTCGGCCAGCAGCACGTTCATATGCCCCGGCATGCGTCCGGCAACCGGATGAATCCCGAATTTTACGTCCACGCCGCGTTTGGTCAGCGCATCGTACAGCTCGCGAACCTTATGCTGCGCCTGCGCCACGGCCATCCCGTAACCCGGAACAATCACCACTTTGCTGGCCGCGCCCAGAATTCCCGCAGCTTCTTCCGGCGACGCGCTGCGAACTGGCCTCGCTTCTTTGGCTCCGACGACCGCCACCTGTTCCTGTCCGAACGCACCAAACAACACGTTAGTAAACGAACGATTCATTGCCTTGGACATATTTACGGAAAGAATCAAGCCCGACGCGCCATCCAGCGCGCCAGCAATGATCAGCAGTTTGCTTTCCAGCACGAACCCCATCGCCGCCGCCGAAAGTCCCGCGTAGGAATTTAGCAGCGAGATTACCGTCGGCATGTCCGCGCCGCCGATCGGAATAATCATCATCACGCCGAACAGCAAGGGAATCAGAATCATCAGCGGAAACAGATGCGTCTTTTCAGGATGCAGAACGAGGGTGACCGCAATGCCAATCGCGATCGCCAAAAGTCCCAGGTTGACGATGTTCTGGCCCTTGTACGTGATTGGTCGCTGCGGCAACAGTTCTTGCAATTTCCCCGCGGCCATCAAGCTGCCCGTGAATGTCAGCGCGCCGAGAATAACTTCCAGCGACAGCACGCTCATCATGAATGGCGAAACGTCTGGCGCACGCAGGTAAAATTCCGTGGTGCCCACCAGAGTGACGCACAGTGCGCCGAATGCATGGCTCAGAGCGGTTCGCTGTGGCACTGCCGTCATTGCTACTTTGCCCAGCGGGACGCCAATCATTGTGCCCAACACTAGCCCGATGGCGATCCATTTGTAATCCACGATGCCGCGATGCAGCAGCGTCCCCACGATGGCCAGGAACATGCCGATTTCGCCGGCCCATACGCCGCGCCGCGCGGTTGCCGGAGAACTCAGCCATTTCAATGAAAGAATGAAAAGCGCGGTGGCGATCAGATACGTAAATTCGATTACGTGTTCAGTAGCGATCATGTGGTCACGGCTTCCTCGGGCCGCTGGCCTTAAACATTTTCAGCATGCGATCGGTGATCAGAAAGCCGCCGACGATATTGCTGGTTGCGGCGACGATGGCAATGGTGCCGAGGATGGTGGCGAGCCTGCTCTTGCCTTCGCCAACCAGGATGATCGCGCCCACAACCGCGATGGCGTCCAGGGCGTTGGTCAACGACATCAGCGGTGTGTGCAGTAGCGGCGAAACGCGGCGGATTACTTCGAATCCGATGAACGCCGCCAGCATAAAGACGTAAAGGCCGGTCAAGAAATCCATTTTCATCAGGCTGCTCCTCCTGCCGGAGTGGTCTGCAACGCCGGTAGCGCAAAAAATTCGCGTACCCGCGTGTTCACGATTTCGCCGTTATGTGTTAGCAACGTTTCGCGAATGATCTCGTCCTTCATGTTGAGCTGCAGTGTGCCGTCTTTGGCCAGCAGTTGCAGAAACGCGCTTACGTTGCGCGCATACATCTGGCTGGCGTGATACGGAACGCTAGCGGCAAGGTTGTACTCGCCAATGATCGTCACGCCGTGCGCGACAATCACTTCATCTGGCTTGGTCAATTCGCAATTGCCGCCGCGTTCCGCCGCCAGATCGACGATCACCGAACCCGGTGCCATGCGCTGCACCATGTCCGCGGTCACCAGCACCGGCGATTTCTTTCCCGGGATCACCGCCGCGGTGATCACCACTACGCTTTCCGCAACCGTCTGGCCAAGTAGTTCGCGCTGTCTCTGGTAAAAACTCTCGTCCTGTGCGGTGCCGTAGCCGCCTGCGTCCTGTGCGTTCTTGGCTTCAATCGGCAATTCCACGAAGCGGCCGCCCAGGCTCTGGACTTGTTCCTTGGAAGCGGGTCGCATGTCGTAGGCCCAGGCAACGCCGCCCAGGCGTCGCGCCGTGGCGATGGCCTGCAAACCTGCCACGCCCGCTCCGATAATCAGCACTCGGGCCGGCGCGATCGTCCCCGCCGCGGTGGTCAGCATCGGAAACATGCGCGGCAAAGTGTTCGCGGCCAGCACCACCGCCTTATAGCCGCAGATAGTGGCCATCGAGGAAAGTGCGTCCATGCTTTGCGCCCGCGTGATGCGCGGCACCAGTTCCACGGAAAACGCAGTCACCCCGCGATCGGCGATTTCCTGAATTGTTTTTACGCTGCCCAGCGGCCGCAGAAAGCCGATCAGCACCTGGCCCTTGCGCAATAGCGGCAAATCCGCGCTGCCGGTCTTATCGTTCGCTCCGTGCGAGAGGAACTGCGCAATGACGTCCGCGGTGCGAAACACTTCTTCGCGATTCGCGGCCAGTTTGGCGCCTTTTTCTGCATAGTCCGCGTCGGGATAACCTGCCGCCAGCCCGGCAGCAGTCTCGATCAGCACATCGATCCCGGCTTTCTTCAGATTGGCAATCACCGAAGGAACTAGCGCGACGCGTCGCTCCCCCGGGTAGTTTTCTTTGGGCACACCAACGATCATGCGCCCTCCTTCCTTGTGCGAATTTCTTTATCGCTGCGGAATTCTGCGTAAGTACCAGGAAAAGTTATTAGCCTGCCTGTGAGCAGATTGGCAGTGCGTGGTCGGGCGGTCAGTGACTGCCCCGTTTGTTCGCCTTGAGTCATCTGGAAGTACGGGCCGAGCGGTAGCCCATCTCAACAGGAAGAATTTAACCCTGCGCTCCCGTTGCATTGCATGCGCACGGTTCATTCCGTAAAGCAGGTGGATTTTATCTCCAACCTCGGAAGAGTACAAGGTCGCGCCGCACTGATTCTTTTACTTCAAACCTTCGTAAACGGCGCGGGCCTTTCGTAATTTCTCCAAGACGTAGATCTTCTCGTCAGGCGAATTCCAGTCAGGATAGCTACTGGTAACATCGATAGTGCGATCGATCCACGCCTCGAAATATTCCGCAT
>JBAVNY010000824.1:0-4676 GCA_049691535.1 Candidatus Acidiferrum sp. | reverse complement strand
GGGCGCGGCTTCAGCCGCGCGCCATCAATCCGCTACAGCCCGGCTTTACCCGCTGAAGGACGCCGAGTGCCCACACGCCGTGTCTGCGTATGGGGTTTTTCTCCCCGTCCACCACGCCGCACCAAATCTTTGTAGGGCACGGTTTCAACCGTGCCGCCATCGATCCGCTACAGACCCGGCTTTGACCGCTGAGGGATCTAAGGGACCTCCATCTGTCCTCGACTGTCGTGTCTGCTCCTCTTCGGTCTCGTCAAGGCACGACTTCAGTCGTGCCAAAAACGCCGCAACCTGCCCGCGGCTTCAGCCGCTGAGGGACACCTCGCCTCAACTCAACTATTCATTCCGAGGCGGACACACCGAGCCGACGCGAATTGTTCTGGACAAGATTTAGATTTAGGTTATAATATCAACTAGGTAATAACCCGCCTGATGGGCATTGCCGCAGTAACACCCATTCCCAAATCGCGTCTCAAAATAACGTTTCAGACCACCGTTATAAGTTCCGTGTTTTGCCACTTACAAAAGTGGTAGAAAACAATGAACTTTAAGTCTCCCAAATTCACCAGTTACGAGTAAATCCTCAACGATGTCAAGCGCGCAGGTCCGCGTCTCAGGTGCCTTGGCACTTTCGCGATGACCCTATTTCGAGTGTCAGGCGTGTAGCATCCCAACCCGTCATTTTCCTCAGATAGCCGAGCCTATGCTCTAAGCTGTTTAGATCTAGAAATTTAGAAACAGGGCGGTGGGTGGGGAGCTTATTATCGTTAACTAGGAATCGCTTAAATCGGAATCCGACTTGGCCCTGCAATCGTCGTGAATCAGCGAACTATGAACCCGCCCCAGTGTCTTCCCCCACGCTGAAATAGGTGCAATCCGGATGTTGGAACGCCAACGCGCTCACGCTTGCCTCCGGATCCATCATGTAGCCTTCGGTAAGTTGCACGCCAATTTCTTCCGGCCTCAGCAATTTCCAAATCCCGGTCTGGTCTTCCAGATCCGGGCACGCCGGATACCCGAAGCTGTACCGCTTCCCGCGATACCGCGAGGTGAATCGTTGCGCCATGGTCATCTCGGGAGGGTCCGGGAATCCCCAGTCTTCGCGAATGCGCCGGTGCAGCCACTCCGCACAGGCCTCGGCCGTCTCGATCGCCAGCGCCTGCAAGCCATGTGACTTGAAATAATATCCGTCGTGCTTCGCTTTCTCCGCCCGTTCGCGCACACCTTCACCCGCGCTCACCACGAACACCGCAACGTGGTCGCGCTGGTCATCTTTCGCGGGCAAGATGTAATCGCTCAAGCACAACTGGTCGCCAGTCTTCTGCCGTTTGAAGTTCCAGGTCAGTTCCGGCGCACTCGCTCCCGGCGCGAACAGATGCATCGCCTCGCCTTCCGATTCCGCTTCGAAGAACTGCCACACCGCGCGCACCTTCATAAATGTTGCGGCTTCGTTCTTCACTTCTTCCATTTCGTTGAACAGCTCCACGGCCTTGGCCTCGCGCGCCGCCAGGTGCTTCTCGAAATCGCCGCGATAGCCCATGTGCCGCCCGTACAACATGAACGGATTGATGTAGCTCCACAGGTCCCGCAGATCCGGCACCAGCCGCACCTTGCGATCCAGGTATCCCACCGGCGAAATCGGCAAATCCGTGCGCACCTTTGGTGAACGCGTCACCGCCGGCTTCTCCACCACTTTCACCGTGGTCGTCACGCTCACGCCGTTGCCGGAAATCGCGTGCTCGCTCAGCACCTTGGCTCGCGTCGCTGGATCCATCAGTTCATTCATCAAGCGCAGCCCGGTCATCGCATCTTTCGCGTAGCACACCGCGCCGCTGTAACTGGGCGCAATTTTCTGCTGCGTGAATTTCGCGCTCAACGCCGCGCCGCCCACCAGCAACGGCACATCGATTCCCGCATCCTTCAAATCGTTCGCGGTAATCACCATCTGCTGCGCGCTCTTCACCAGCAATCCAGAAAGCCCGATCGCATCGGGATGATGTGCCTGAAACGCCTTGATCAATTCTTCCGGCGGCACCTTGATGCCCAGGTTCACCACGTCGAATCCGTTGTTCTTCAGAATGATTTCAACCAGATTCTTTCCAATGTCGTGGACGTCGCCCTTCACCGTAGCCAGCACCACCTTCCCGCGCTTCGCGGTGTCGGCCTTCTCCATGAACTGTTCCAGGTGGTTGACTGCCGCCTTCATCGCTTCCGCAGACTGCAGCACTTCGGCCACAATCAATTCGTTGGCATTAAACAGCCGCCCCACTTCCGCCATCCCGGTCATCAGCGGCCCGTTGATAATATCCAGCGGCGCTGTACCCTCAGCGCGCTTCCGCTCCAAGTCCTCCACCAGCCCATCGCGCGTGCCCTCGATGATGTAATTCCCTAGCCGCTCATCCAGCGGCAAATCGGCGCTCTTGGCCTTGTCCTTCTTCTTCGCCGTTCGGAAATATTCCGCAATCGCCGCTATGTGAAATTGGTTGATGGCCGCTTTCTGTTCCTTGCTCTGCTGCCGCCAATCCACCGGCACATTCTGCAGCAGTTCACGCTGCGAATAATCTGCCGGAATATCCTTCGGCGCATGCTGAAACAGCAAACCTTCCGCGAGCCTGCGCTCGTGCTCGGGAATCGATGCGAAGCGCTCCAGCTTTTCTGTATTTACGATCGCCAGATCGAGCCCAGCTTTCGTGCAATAATACAGAAATACGGAGTTAACCACTTCCCGCGCGCCCGGAGGCAATCCGAACGACACGTTGGAAATTCCCAGGATCGTTCGCGTATCCGGCAGCGCTTCCTTGATCAGCCGGATACCTTCCATCGTTTCCACCGCGCCGCCAATGTAATTCTCGTCTCCCGTCGCGCACGGAAACACCAGCGGATCGAACACAATATCTTCGGGCGCCATGCGGTATTTTGTGGTCAGCAACTCGTACGAGCGCTTGGCAATCTCCACCTTTCGTTCTCGCGTGAACGCCTGCGCCTGTACCGGGTCTTCGTCGATGCAGCCCACCACTACCGCAGCACCGAAATCGTGTGCCATTGGCACAATCTTCTCGAACTTTTCTTCGCCATCTTCCAAATTGATGGAATTGATAATCGCTTTGCCCTGGCAATACGTCAGCGCCTGTTCCACCGCCACGGGATCGGTGGTATCCACCATGATCGGAGCCTTGATTTTCCGAATCAGCCGGTCGTAAAACGGCTCGATGTCTTTTCGCTCGTCGCGTTCCGTACTCTGCAGACACACATCCACAATGTGCGCGCCACCTTTCACTTGCCTGCGCGCAATTTCCGTCGCTTCTTCCCACTTTTCTTCCGCCACCAGATTCTTAAACAATCGCGAGCCAATCACGTTGGTGCGTTCGCCCACCAGCAATGGCCTGGTCTGTTCGTCGGCCTCAATCGTCTCGATCCCGGAATACACCGCGCGGTGCGCTTCCGCCGGCCTCACGCGCGGCTTCTTGCCAACCACCATCTGCGAAATGGCGCGAATGTGCTGCTCCGTCGTTCCGCAGCAGCCACCCACCACGTTCAGCCACCCATGCTTTACGAATTTTTCAAGCTGTGCCGCAAGCGACGTTGGCGTCTCCAGATATTTGCCTTCTTCATCCGGCAGCCCGGCGTTGGGATAGCAAGACACAAATTCGCCAGTCAGCGCGCTCAGCGTCCGAATATGATCGGTCATGAATTCCGGACCCGTGGCGCAATTCATGCCGAGGCCCAGCGGATGCGCGTGCCGCAGCGACGCCCACATCGCCTCGACGGTTTGCCCGGCCAACATCGTGCCCATTGGCTCGATCGTTACCGAAACCAGGAAGGGAATCGACGTGCCAATTTCTCTGCCCAACTTCTGGATCGCCAGTATTGCCGACTTGATGTTGCGCGTATCTTGCGATGTTTCGATCAGCAGCAGGTCCGAACCGCCGTCGATCAATCCCTTGGCCTGTACGTAGTACGAGTCCAACAGCCCTTGAAACGTCACGCCGCCCGTCACGGTAATCGCTTTCGTCGTCGGGCCCATCGACCCGGCCACAAATCGCGGCTTACCAGGTGTCGAGTATTCTTCCGCAGCTTGTCTCGCCAGCAGCGCAGCCCGTTTACTCAAATCGTAGGCTTCGTCAGCGAGTCCGTATTCCGCCAGCACCAGCGGCGTACTCCCAAACGTGTTGGTCTCGACAATATCTGAGCCGGCCTCGAAATATTTCCGGTGAATGTCCAGCACCACGTCGGGGCGGGTCTTCACTAAATTTTCGTTACAACCCTCAAGCGCCGCTCCGCCGAAATCCGCAGCCGTCAAATCGCGCTGCTGCAGCATGGTGCCCATGGCACCATCCAGCACCAGGATGCGTTCTCCCAGCAGTTCTCGCAGAGCCTTTTCGGATTCCGCCAAATTCCTCATGCGCGCTTAGCCCTCAAATTCTTAACTACATGATCGATACAAAAGCCGCACCTATAGCCACTTCAACACCATTTGCGTATCCCTCTATTTTACGTGGGTTTGACTCAGTAATCGAATCTGATCGCTGGCCCAAACCCATCCAAAATGTCTCCGCCGGATTGACAGCTGCGGGCTTCGACGGCGGTACTAAGGCACTTGGAGCCGTATTCCAAGATGGTGAAAACACAGCGTATTGGTCAGTAACAGTTCGTGAACATCTGTCCTTAAGGTCCTTGCC
>JBAVNY010000823.1:0-6145 GCA_049691535.1 Candidatus Acidiferrum sp. | reverse complement strand
GCTCCGAAACGCCGCGATGCGTCGCGCGAGAGTCCGGATGGGAAATCGATTCTCGAAGAACTTTCCGAGAAAACTGGCGGGCGCTTTTTTGAAGTTTCCAAAAAAGAGCCGATCGAAAAAATTTACTCCGAAATCGCGGAAGAGCTCAGCGCGCAATACAGTTTGGGCTACACGCCCGACAAAGGTGCGGAACCCGGATACCACAAAATCCATATCGCGACGCACCAGAAGGATTTACGAGTGCAAGCGCGGCAGGGATATTACGGCGGACCGTAATCCGTGCGCCGATTCCTCGTGAATTACGCGCGAACTTCTTTCTAACTTCTTTTTTCTAACTTCTAAAACTCAAAACTGAAACCACAATTTCAGTTCCAGCACTCACCAGTCGCTTAGCGGGCAGCGGCAACTGGGCGTTCTGCGTTTACGTAGACGCCGATGGCCGCGCCAACTCCTGCACCGGGCGTCATGCGGTGGCCCTGATCGATCAGCACTTTTTCCATGGCGGCAAGCAGTTGCAGCACAAAGGGTTTTTGACTGCAGTAGCCCATTAAGCCAAGTCGCCAGATCTGGCCTTTCAGCGCGCCGATACCTCCGGCAATTTCGATATTGAATTCATCGAGAAGCTGGCCGCGCAGTTTCGCATCGTCAATTCCAGCCGGAATCATGACGGCCGTGACAGTCACCAGGCGATCTTCCGGCTTTTCGACCAGCAGTTTCAGTCCCATGGCTTCAACGCCAGCGATCAGCGCAAGTTGATTCAACTTGTGGCGCTCCCAGCGGGCTTCAAGTCCTTCTTCCATCACGATGCGCATCGCTTCGCGCAACGCGTAAATCAGGGAAATTGGCGGGGTGTGATGATACAGGCGATCCTTGCCCCAATAATTCATTGCGGTCGACAGATCGAAATACCAGCTCTGCACTTTCGATTTGCGATTACGGAAAACTTCTTCGGCACGCGGACTCACCGTGATGGGCGACATGCCTGGCGGCGCGCTGATGGCTTTTTGCGAGCCACTGAAACAAATATCGATGCGTTGCTTATCAACGTGGAGTGGTTCCGCGCAGAGCGATGCGACGGTATCGACCACGAGCAATGCGCCGCATTCATCGGCAACAGCGCGAATGGGATCGATCTTGGTGACAACACCCGAAGATGTTTCGCCCTGAGCAAAACCAATCATCTTGATGTTGCGGCCCTTGGCGACTTTGCGAACTTGGTCTGCGTCGATGGGTTTGCCGTAAGGCGCTTCGACCAAATGCAGCTTGGCTGGAGTGTGCTGCGCGATAACATGCATACGCTGCGAGAACAAGCCATTCACGCAACAAATCGCTTCATCGCCGGGTTCGAGCGAGTTGAGCACCGAGGCTTCGATACCTCCCGAACCCGAGGCGGAAAGTGGAAAGGTGACGCGATTTTCGGTCTGAAAAATCTGCCGCAGCAAAACTTGGGTGTCGTCCATGCAGCCACGGAACCAGGGATCGAGGTGGCCAACGATGGGGCTGGCCAGTGCACGATACACGCGCGGATCGATCGAGCACGGGCCCGGAGTCATCAGCAGGCGCATAGGTGGATTGAGTTCGCCGATTGGCTTGGTCATGGAAGGCTCCTTACAGGTTCGCAGCGGGCCGCCAGGCAGCCCGGAAACAGAATACTACAGGGACGCGCCGAGATATGGCAGGGAAACCAATTTGCCCGGGGGAAAATGGAGTTGCAACGGTCCAATTTGGATGGATGAAGGTGCGGACCGAAGAGCCGGTCCGCTTGCAGCAAACTACGCGGCGACTTGGCCTTCGCCCAGGATGTGCGCCGGAACTCTGCGCAGTTCCCAAACGATGCCGAACCAGGAAAGCACTTTGAGCACGTAATAGGTGAGATCGATTTCCCACCAATAAAAGCCTTGGCGCGCGGAAGCCATGTAGTGGTGATGATTGTTGTGCCAACCTTCGCCCAAAGTCATGATCGCCAGCAGCCAATTGTTGCGGCTGGTGTCGGAGGTTTCGTAGCGGCGATTGCCGAAGAGGTGGGAAAGCGAATTGATGGTGAAGGTATCGTGCCAGAGAATCACGGTGCTCAGGCAGAAGCCCCAGGCGAAAAGTCCCCAGCCGCCGATCAGCCAAAGAGCGATGCCGAGAATCGCGGGCGGCACCAGATAGTATTTGTTGAGCCAGCGCAGCTCGGGAAACTTGGCGAAGTCGGCGATGTACTCGGTGCGGGTGCCATTGTACTTGTCGGAAAGAATCCAGCCGATGTGCGCCCAGAAAAATCCGAACAACGTGGGCGAGTGGAGATCTTCTTCCTGATCAGAGAAGCGGTGATGATGACGATGATGCCCGGCCCACCAGAGCACACCCTTCTGGGTGGAAGAGGTGGCCATGACCGCGATGACGAACTGGAACCAGCGGCTGGTCTTGAACGAGCGATGCGCGAAGTAGCGATGATAGCCCGCAGTAACGAAGAACATGCGCACCAGAAACACGGCCAGGCAAGTGATGAGATACGACCAGCGGAAATGAATCCAGAGTACGGATAGAGCCGCGATATGAATGATTGCGAACGGAATCGACGAAAGAATTTGCAATCGAGCCCCGTTGGGCAAGGGTATAGATAGAGAGTTTGCTGCCGATGCCATCCTGCTCAGCTCCTACGCGTGGGTTAGACGCATTGATTGTTGATGTTGCGCGCAAGAGTCGAGCGAAGCTCAGCGCTGCGGAACAGCTATGGACAAGTTTACGGTGCGGGGTGGGAGGGGTCAATGGTCCGAAAGGGCAGGCATTCGTGAGTAGTGACAGGGGTTTCGGGTAGGCGATTGGTGAAGTTCTGATGGTTCGGGCTTGGTGTGTCGTTCCGATTTGGAACCGGCCGGGAAGTTGAAGAGTGCACGTTGCGCGGGAGATTTTTTCATAAGAGACGTAGGCAAAGGAGTTAGGAGAAGGTGGGTGGCAAGAGACGCAAGGAATGAACTTAGCTGAAGTTGGGGCGGTGGTCTTGGCGAGTGCAGAAATCGAGCATGCAGTACGTACCCCGGGTGTTTTTTGGTAAAGAGAGGCAAGTGATGTAGATGAAGTGAGATGGAGGTAAAAGGATTTGGTACGAAAGTGGTACGGAGCTGGTAGAGGAGTGCAGAGTGGGCAGGCGATGTGAGGATGAGTGCCCAAACGGAACTCAAGTAAAGGTTGAGATGGGCGGGTGGGGCGGAAGGAACGACGCGGAGTGTGTTCGAACGACGATCGAGCGTACATGAGCTAGTGTATAATAATTAGTACTTAGTGTCAAGTAGTAAGCGATATTCTTGCGGCGTGCGCCGCACACCTCTTTCTTCATCGAGTCTTCGAATAAAATTCCCCTCTGTCGTAATTCAAGTAGAGTCGAGTTTTGCCTAACTCGCGCTCGATCCCAAGAAGTGTGACGCCCGGTCCGTGGGAACTCTGGGGAAAGTGAGCGGAGAAATTCTGCAGCGACACCTTGGGGTCTCCATTATATGGCTCAAAATTCCATTTGTCGGAGTGGCTCGATTCGGTTTGATCGGTTGCCTTGAAAAAATGGGTATATGTACCATCCGGGTTGAGCTTTAGGGTTTCAACTCCTGCTTCGTGGCGAGCCTCATAGGTGCCATACAGCTGCGAGCTGTCGGTCACCTTGGAGCAACCCATTAGCGTGATGAGCAGGATCAAAATGGCTGATACGGGGGCGCATTTGCGATTCACGACTCGAGGATATCATCGAAGACCGCAACTGAAGTAAAGCCTCATGCTGATCGAACGGGAACGTGTCGCACCTACGGTGCCCTGGCATTTTTGATTTTTTTTTCCAGCGCTTACGCACTGGGCTAACTTGTGCCGCCCCTACGGGGCTGGGATAGGGGCTTCTACGATCAGGCCAACGGAAGAGAGCACCGCGCGCTGGTCGCCAGTTGCAGCGACGATTTGCTTGAGCATCTGGGTAACGCTAACCCAGAGCACAGTCAGGATGGTTGTACAACGAGAATAACCAAGAGCAGCGGGATTCATCGCCCGAAGGGCGCGCGATGGGGCAGAGTTCCTCGGTTACGTAACCCGGCGCGCAAAAACCGCGCGGAAGAAAAAGCCGGGTGACTCCAGTCGGAATGACGGGTCGGGAATATGTGTGCCATTGGAGGAGCAACCCAAGAGCACAGTCCCTTCGAAACCCAGGGTAAACAGAAATGGCTGTGCCACAGGAGCTGGGTGCAGTGGAAGGCCGGGGAAAAAGCAGGTCCCTCGCTTTGCTTCGGGATGACAATCATGTTAGATCGTGGCCGAGTAACGAGAGGTGGTTAGCGGGAGAAGACGGCGCCGTGGGGATAGCCGTTGCCTTGCCAGTTGTGGGGCCACTGGCGATTGTCGAAGTTGAAGCCGGGCTGGTGGTCGGAGCCGCGGAAAGCATCGTCGATTGAGAGCTGGCCGGTGGACTGGTCGAGCTTGAGCAGGAACATGCGATTGTTGGAGGGCAGCGCGGAAGAAGTGATGACCAGGCGCTGCATAACGGGATCCCAGGCAGTCCAGTGTGGCATATAGATGTCGGTGATTTTGAGGCGGCAGACTTCGACGGGCTTGGCGGCGTTGGCGATGTCGAGAACGACCAGGCCATGAATGGCGGGAACGCTTTGCACAAGGTAGTGTCCGACAATGGTGGGGACGCCGCACCAATTGCCGGGAAAGGTGAAGGCGAGATGGGAGACGGGCTGATCGGTGTCGATGGCGGTGAGATGTTCGAGACCGCAGCCGAGGGTTTGCACGAAGACCGAGCCATCAGGAGCGCGGCGCGGCTCTTCGGGGCTAATCTGCGCATAGCGATTTTCGCCGACATCGAAGTAGGAAGTTTTGAGCAGCTTGAGATCGGACAAGCGCCAGACTTGATACGTGACGCCGGAAAAGATGTCGTCGTCGTGCATGGAAGAGTTGGTAGAGACGACGCGATCGATTTCGGGGAGGACGACCAGGCTGTAAGGAGTGAGGAGTGCGTTGGGAAAAGAAGGGTCGGCGTTGCTGGCGGAGCGAATGACTTTGCCGTGGTCGTCGATTTCGACGAGTCCACCAGTTTTGCCGCTGGGCGCCGGCATCGCAGCGTCGCTCATGGCGCTCATGGAATGCTCGGTGTGCTGGAAGGTGGCGAGGATATTGCCGTCGGGCAGGCGAAGGTAGGAATGCGGATGCATGTAGCCGGCCATGTTGGTGAAGGACATGACGGTTTTGGGATGGAGCGGATCACGAAGATCGAAGATGAAGGTGCGACCGGCGTCGTGATCGTTGGCGAAGAGCATCCCACTGGCGGGCATGGTGTACTCGGTGTGATGGACGCGGATGGTTTGTTGGTCGGTGGCGAGGGTGGTGAGCAGTTGGCCATACGAGGGAGAGGCGGGGTTGGCGTCGATCACCGCGAGAAAGTCGTTGCCCTTGTGGGCGAGATCGCCAGTCCAGGCAAAGAGGTAATGAGGGGTTAGCGCGGGAGAATGGTCTTGCGCCGGGTTGGCTGGGGCGAAGGCACAAATGAACAAGGCTAGTGCGAAGAGAAAACGTGGCATGCGGACCTCATACGGTGAGTAGTGATGGGATGCTGATGGGAAGGATAGCAGCGGAAATACGGGGAGTACAGAGGCGGGAGAAGTTAGGAAAAAACTAAAACGGAAAAGAGCGGGGATGAGGCGCAGCGGACTGGGGCATGAACTATCGAGCCCCTACGGTGGGACGACTAGGCGTAGGCCAGGACTACGGCGCCGGTGAAGATTAGCGTGCCGCCTACGTAGTGGTGCCAGGTCATGTGTTCGTGGAGGAAGATGGCGGCGAGGACGATGGCGATTACCACGCTGAGTTTGTCTACGGGGGCGACTTGGGAAGCTTCGCCGAGTTGCAGGGCGCGGAAATAGCAGAGCCAGGAGAGGCCGGTGGCGAAGCCTGAGAGGATGAGGAAGATCCAGCTGCGGCGGCCAATGGTGGAGAGCGATTGCGTCTTGGTGAAGAGCACAATGGTCCAGGCGAAGATAAGGATGACCACGGTGCGAATGGCGGTGGCGAGATTGGAGTTCACGTTTTCGACGCCGATTTTGGCGAGGATGGCGGTGAGTCCGGCGAAGAAGGCGGAGAGTAAGGCCCAGATGAACCAAGTCATGATGTGTCTCCCTGGATCGCG
>JBAVNY010000822.1:0-5015 GCA_049691535.1 Candidatus Acidiferrum sp. | reverse complement strand
GATATACGCCGGTCATGCGCTGTGAGGTTAAGCGGCTCCAGGCCGCGCGGCCGCCCATAACTTGTTCATTTTTTTCGAGAATATCCCTCAGTTCGGGAAGAGCTTCGCCGATTGGCTTTGTGGGCGTGCTGGCAGAAGGAGAAATGGTTGCGGGCGCAGCATGCTCTTGTGCGCGAACGGAATTACTGAGAGAAGACAGAGTTGCCAAGGCGAGCAAAGCAATAGCGAGCGAACTGGGTTTTCGCATATCGTCCTCGAAGGCAAAGAACATAATTTGGCCTATAAAAAGTATGGAGGGTGTGGCGTCAAACGCAGGGCGGGCGTGAAATTTCGTAGTGAAGTGGAGACCGGCCCGACGTGCAGGTGAAAGGACAGTGGCCAATTTGGCGAAGAGTTTGTGGGCAAGTTCGCAGAGGATTGAAAGACGGGGAGACGGTTCGCGGAAGAGATCAGCCGCGATTGGGCTTTTTCAGCGAGAGACGTAAGTCGAGATTGCGAATCAGGCGGTGAAGGTAGTTGGGATGGACACCGAGAAGCTTTGCGGCTTCGGTAAAGTTGCCGGAAGTTTGTTCGAGAGAGCTGAGGATGAGCTGCTTTTTCAAGTCGCGGACGGCGTCGTGATATTTCGCGAGCCCGGCGCTCGCGGTCGCCGGCGAGTCGAGGAGAGATTCGGGAAGATCTTCTGGGAGGAGCAACTCTGAGGAGCCGATGACTACAGCGCGCTCGATCGCGTTTTCCAATTCACGGACATTCCCAGGCCAATCGTATTGGAGCAGGCGAGTGCGAGCATCATCGGAGATGCCGCGAATAAGGCGATTGCACTTCTTGGCGTAACGATTGGCAAAATAGCCGGCGAGTAGCGGAATGTCTTCGGAATGTTCGCGGAGCGGCGGCAAAGTGATGGAGATGACGTTGAGGCGGTGGAAGAGGTCGGCGCGAAAATGCTCGTCGCGGACGGCTTTCTGGAGATTGCGGTTGGTGGCGGCCAGAAAACGCACATTGATCTTGATGGAACGAGTGCCGCCTACACGAACGAACTCCCGTTCCTGCAAAACGCGGAGGAGCTTCGCTTGCAAAATGGGGGAGAGTTCGCCCACTTCGTCGAGGAAAAGTGTTCCGCCTTCGGCGACTTCAACCAATCCTTTTTTCTGGGCAAAGGCTCCGGTGAAGGAGCCCTTCTCGTGACCAAACAGTTCGCTTTCCAGCAGGGTTTCGGTAAGCGCGGCGCAATTCAACGCGACGAAGGGAAGCGTCCGGCGCGTGCTGTTCTTATGGATGGCGCGGGCGGTTAATTCCTTGCCGGTGCCGCTTTCGCCATGAATGAGGACGGTGGCATCGGAGGGAGCGACGCGTTCGATGAAACGGTAGACCTCGCGCATGCGGGGCGTCTGGCCAAGCATGTCGTGGTCAAGATTAACTTCGGCGCGAAGCTGACGATTTTCCGTGTCTAGCCGCTCGAATTGCAGAGCGTTTTCGATGGCGATGGAGGCGAGCCCAGCTACCGCGGAAACAAGTTGCAGGTCGTCTTCCGAGAACGGAGTTGCGGGATTCGAAGTATCGAGATAGATGACGCCAAAAGGTTGATCGGCAGTGGAAAGTGGAACGCACAGGATGGACTGAACGGGTTGAGAGTCTGATGCGGTCGAGTCGCTTGCTGTCTCGCGGGTGTGCGCGGAGTTATCGAGCAGGGAAATGCGACCTTCGATCACTCGTTTGAGAACGGCTTGGCCGACGTGCACGGGATGCTCGGGGCCGAGGATGCGATCCCAGACAACCTGCGAGGAAATTTCAGCAGATGCCGGATCGATGAAGAGAATGGCGCCGCGCTGGGCGGGTACAACGTCGAAAATCATTCCTAGCAATTGCCACTGGAGGGCATCGGCGTCCCGAAGAGTGGCAATGGCGGCATTGATACCGAGCAATGCGCTGAGATTGCGAGAAAGGCGGGAAGACTGCGGCAGAGCGGCGAGGGATTCGGGATGAAGGTACAAGAGTTCGTCCTGGCGCATTTGCTGCGGGGGATGGATTGACGGGGGCTGGTCGCCGAGAGGAAGAGCGTGGAGAAGCTTGCCGGTGTGAGCATGCTGCGCTTGAAACGAAAGCACCGAAGTACCTACGGAGATCTCGTCGCCGAGGGAAAGAGTGCGCTGCTCGATGGGGATGCCATTGACGAAGGTTCCAGCGGCACTGTCCAGATCGGTGAGCACGTAGCAGCCATCTTGATGAGAAATGCGGCAGTGGAACGCGGACAGGGCCGGGTCGTCCACGCAGATCGAGTTTTGCGGGTCACGGCCAATGGACAGGGAATCGGCGACGACAAAGTAGGAGTTCCTGAGCGGGCCGCTGATGGCTAAAAGTTTAGGCTCCACGGAGAAACCTCAGAGTTGAGGACTGGTCTGCGAAAACCAGAAACCAGAGGCGGTATTCTAGCCGCAAGTGAGGTGTACCGCCAGCAAAGGCTATCTGAATGGATAGAGTGGCTATCCGTTTGGATGGAGCGTGTTTAAGGCCGCTCCTACGCCGTTGCGCAGGGCGCTTACCAGATAACACGCTGTAAAAACGTGCTTTGTAGGTAAGGTTCCTCGCCCTTCTGTTCGGACATACAAAGACGCGCTTCACTCGGTTCGAAAACAATGTTCATGGTGTAGCTGGTCGGATAGTGTGCGTGGCCAGCAATAAAGACAGCGCGCAGCCCGGAAAAGGAGAGGCGCCTGTAAGTGCATCGCTATCAGTGACGAGTGCCGAAGAGAAATAGTGCGAGAAGAGAGAAGAGTTTGGCACTGCCGATGCATTAGGTAAAGCGTCGCCCAAGAGGCACAAAAGTTTAAAGCTGGAGGATCCCATGAAAATCAGAATGATAGTCCGGACGCAGATGATGTTGATGACGGTGGCAGCGGCTCTGATGCTCGCGAGCTCTGTATATGCGCAACAGGACATGGATCCTACGCCGTTCGCCGATGGTCCATACGTGACGACTTTCGCGCAGCCAGTGATTGCCAATGCAAACAGCACGTACACGATGGATGCAACGAACACGGCAGCGGCGCTGCCAGCGGCAAGCGAGAACACCGAGATGGCCGTAGAAGAGGCCGGCGTGGCGGAATGGACGAACGTGGACGCGTATTCGTCGATGGCGCTGATGTTGTTGCTGGGATCCGGCGTGTTGTACGGAACGCTGAAGAACCAGCGCCAACGCATCACCAAGTTGTTCCAACCAGGAAACCTCAATCCCAGCGGAGCGACAGCGCAGTAGCGATTGTCGCCGAGCAAAGCGCAAGACCCCGGGAACTTCGGTTCCCGGTGTTTTTTGTTTGTGGGCAGAAGCCATCTTCATGAATGAACTGCAGAAACAATTCTCATGGACGCGACGAAATTCCTGGGCGCTGAGCTTTGGTCTGTAACCTTTGCCAAAGCGTCCGCTCGTATGTAGCGCAGCAAGGAGAGCCAAAGGCTCTCAAGAAAAAGACAACGAGGAGATTGGAAATGAACAAAATGCACAACGGAATTATGTTGGCTGCGGCCGCGCTGGCATTGACGATGGCGCAGGGCGCACGGGCGCAGGATTCGATGAAAGACGACACCATGAAGCACGACAACATGCAGGTGCCGCACCAGGAAGGGAAAGTGGCGTTCACCGGAACATTTCACGGCAAGGTACACAAAACCTCTGGACGTGCCACGCTGTATCAACAGTCCGAAGGCAAATATGTGCTACGACTGACGAATTTCTCGACGTCGAATGGTCCGGATGTCCACGTGATTCTGGTGGCCACAAAGGATGCGGATGACGATGCAAATTTTTTGACTGACAAGACCGAGAAGATTGAGTTGGGCAAGTTGAAGGGAAATCAAGGAGACCAGAACTACGAGATTCCTGCGGGAACGGATTTGTCGAAGTTTCAAACAGTGTCGATTTACTGCGAGCGGTTCAATGCCAACTTTGGCGCCGCGCCATTGGAGAAGTTCTAAGAAAGAAGCTGAGCGGATCGCCGGATAGAAAAGTATCTGGCGGTCCGTATGGTGCGATGCGAGAGGAAAACATGAACTGGATAAACAGGAATAAGAAATGGTTGATGATGGCGGCCGTACCGGTGCTGGTGGGTGCGTGGTGGTTGTTTCGGCCCGAGAAGTTGTGGGTGACGGAGCGGGTTAACGAGGCGGCGCCATTTGTGTCGATGGGTGATCCGACTCCTATCTATACCGGAAAGTTCGAAGGGCCAGCGGAAGCGACGAAGGGCCGCGCAACGATCTACAAGACAGCTGACGGCAAGCTGGAGTTGCGGCTGACAGATTTACAGACGGAGACTGGGGACGGGCTATCAGTGATGTTGGCCAAGCCTGGCGACCGCGGTTCGCAACAAATGGCAGAACGCGAGAAGTTGAACGGCGAAGAAGTCGGAATGCTGCAGAGCGGTTCGATGGAGCAACGATATATGCTGCCGGCGGCGACGGACCTCTCTCTGTTTTCGACGGTGGTCATTTACAGCAAGCAGGCAAACAATGTGGTTGGAGTTGCGAAACTAGAAGCGTTTTAGGTTCAGGAACGACACGTGGCCCGGGAGAGAGAAGCTCACCGGGCTACGGCTGCGTTGGTAATCGAGAGTGATGGGAACAGAGTGTCGGGAGAAACGGGAGAGATCGGAAGATTGCCAGCGTCGGAATAATCTCCGTCATGATGGTGGAAGGAGCGGATTGCCAAGCGGGTAAGGTCGAACGCACCGTAAATGAGATTGCCGCGGACAACGTCGCTCTTATAGAGAAGAACCTGCGTGCGGATATAGCGGGCGACTCGGGTGCGAGGGCGAACCGGAACCAGGGGATGGCGGCTGGAATACTCCACGGCGGGGCGTTCGCAGTCTCTGAGATGCACCACGTTCAGGACTCCATCGGTGTGCATTTCATCGCCGGTGGAATTGAAGGTCAGCTGCGGAAAATCGGGGCGTGGGAGTTGACGAACCGAATCGACGCATCCCGCCAAAGAAAGATCACGGACCAGCATGAGCACGCCTTCGTCG
>JBAVNY010000821.1:0-2614 GCA_049691535.1 Candidatus Acidiferrum sp. | reverse complement strand
CCGCTAGCCAATCGCTCTACGCCCTGTATGTAGAATCCCAAGGCGCCCAACTCCCCTGACCACCAACTTGTTCTCCGGCTTTCACTTTGCGCTGACTCATTGTGCATCGAAATCGCTTGAACGTCCGCATCGACGCCTGGTCGGGTACTACAACCTGTACGATATTCGCCCTCAGTACAGCTTGTAGCACGTGCACATCCTCGCTATTCTCAGCCCCACTCTCCAGAAAGGAAGCACACATGCCGTCAACTGCGACGTATACCGCTCCGCAAACCGTGAGAGTTGCTCCTCCCGTCCCTCGACTGACTCTTTGCAATCACAAAGGTAGAGACAAAAAGTTTTGTAATCGTGTCGCGCAGTCCGGAAATGCCTACTGCTGGAAGCACACCCATGGTTGGGCTAACAAACTCGTTTCACTGGCCAAGACCTGCGTCCGGACCTGATCAAGATTGACTTTTCTCTTCGGCCACCAACCTCAACCGCCCAGGAACCCGCCCAGATTTTCTGCGAAACGTTACCGTAGCACAGCCACTCCTGCCTGCGGATTGCATACTCCTTCCTACGTAAATTCCCCGCGCCGCAGCCGCTCGCCTTGTAGCGCCGGCATCTTGCCGGCACAGCAAGCCGCAACCCGCTCTCCAATCTCTGCGTTCTCGGTGTTAAGGCTTTTTCTTCCTGCCGCCGCACCCGAAAAAAGTCAGCTCTCTGTCCATCTCGCCCATGTATGCTTGCTCACGCCAGACCGCTGTTAGGAGAGTTCAATGCAGCGTAAACGTCTCACCACCAACGCAATCGCAACTGTTCTCCTAACGCTGATGCTCCTGCTCCTCGCCCCCCGGCACTCTTATGCACAAGACGCCAAGTCTCCCTATCCCTCCATGGCCCCCCTCGACCAATACCTCATGGACCGCGATGCCGAGATCGCTCTCGCCCGTAGCGCCGCTCCAGATTCCGTTTCCCACGATGCCGAAGTCATAGTCCTGGGACGCCACGGTTACGAAAGCGCCGCCAAAGGCACAAACGGTTTCGTCTGCATGGTGTGGCGCTCCTGGGCCACCAAAATCGACGATCCAGACTTTTGGAATCCCAAGCTGCGCGCTCCGGTCTGCTTCAATGCTCCCGCCGCACGATTCAACGTTCCACTCACCGTCAAGAAAACTGAATTAATCCTGGCCGGACGCAGCAAAACTCAAATGGTCGAATCCGTCAGCACCGCTCTCGATAAAAAGGAATTGCCGGCGCTGGAATCCGGCGCCATGTGCTACATGCAATCCAAGCAGGCCTACTTGAGCGACGAAGGGCGCCATTGGCATCCCCACGTGATGTTTTTCGTCCCGCTCACAGAACCCGCAGCCTGGGGCGCAGACTTGCCGGGCTCCCCGTTCTTAGCATCCAAAGCCCCTGACGACCGCCTCACCATCTTTCTCCTTCCAGTAAAAATATGGTCCGACGGCACGCCCGATCCCGACCCTGTCCACTGACATCCTTTTCGTTGCCTCCGCACCGCCGCAACTTACCCTGTCGCGCCGGCATCTTGCCGGCACAGCAACCACAATCCGCGCACCGACACGTCATCCTGTTTACCCTGAGCCGCGAAGGGAGCCGCCTGTGCGAGGGACCTCTGCGCCATCGCGCGTATCATGCGCGATGAATCCCTCTTGCCTCTCTCCGCGCCACGCAACTCGGCCACTATTTGGCTGGAATCAGCGTGCTGTGACTGGCAACGCACCGCCAAACGTTGTCCCGCTTGATCCAAGTGTCTGTGAAGCGCGAGCGGATGACGTACGGTTTGCCCTTGTTCGTGCCCGATTCGCGATAGATGCCGGTAGCCACCGCCGCGTTACCGTAGACCTGCACGGTTACACCTTCATCGTAGAGGTGATCCGCCTTTTGCTCCGGCGCGGCAACCCATCTCATGTATTCCGACTTGTTCATGAATGATCCGTCGTAATCGGTGTATACCAGAGAGTCGGCGAGCAGCGCCGAGACTTCCTTGACTTCCTGCTTGGCTTCCGCTTGATTCCAAGCCCGCTCCAGTTGCCTGATTTGAATTTCGTCAGCGCTCGTCGATTTTTCCTGCGCAGCGGGAAAGCTGGAAAGCAAAAGCGCTGAGAGCGCCACAAGCCCGACAAATTTCATGGTGTCCGCCTCTTTGCGAAGAATTGAATGAATCTTAGCAACGATGGCGCCGCTCCGGGACCGACGAATTCAAGGCCTGTATTCTAAAAGGCACAAATTCGAGACCTAACACCCGCGCGGCCGAGAGAAATTTTTCTGGACCGTGCTATCCCGCCGTTCTATCGCGTTGGACTCAGCAGCAGGTTACGGGCCCGCACCAATGTGTATCACGGCTTCGTCCGGATCCCAGACGAATAGCCGTCTGATCACTGTTTTGCGCGGCACGGCACCAGAGCTCCTCGAGAACCATCTCACCCAGGTTGCCGTCGGCAACCCAACCGGAGAGGTCTATGCGACGCGAAATCTCATTTTCGACCCTACTTTCGGCTTGGGTTGCCGTGCCGACCGCGCTGCTGTTTTTGTCTGCCGGATTGGCCAGCGCACAAACCAACCCCGCCAATTACTCTTTCGTGGTGGCTTCGGGGTTTCTTTGTGA
>JBAVNY010000820.1:0-10572 GCA_049691535.1 Candidatus Acidiferrum sp. | reverse complement strand
GCGGATCGATCCGGCGGGTGGTGCGGCTATTCCTGGCGGAAGCGATTCTGATGGGGATTGCGGGGGGATTAGTGGGATCAGCAGTGGGGCTGCTGGTGTCGATCTGGTTAGGCAAAGCGGTGTTTGGAGTCGCTGCTCAGCCACGGTGGATTGTGTATCCTATTTCCGTGATTATTACGGTGATTGTTTCGGTAGCCAGCGCGTTCCCGCTGCGACGATTGGCGAGCATCAGTCCTGCGTCAGTCTTCCGAGGTGAAGCGTGAGCGCCTACCAGGTGAGCATTGATGCGCTGGTGAAAGAGTACGGCACGCTGCGTGCGCTGGATGGGATTTCGCTGAATATTGCGGCGGGCGAGTGGGTGGCGCTGATGGGGCCATCGGGCTCGGGGAAAACGACGCTGATTAATATTCTGGGCGGGTTAGACAAATTGTCTGGCGGGCACGTGGTGGTGGATGGAGTGGACCTGGCGAACCTGAGCGAGAGTGAACTGGTGCGGTATCGCGCCGAGAAAATCGGGTTTGTGTTTCAACAGTTTCACCTGGTGCCCTATTTGAATGCGCTGGAGAACGTGATGCTGGCGCAGTATTTCCATAGCGTGACGGATGAATCGGAAGCCGCGGAAGCGTTGAAACGGGTGGGATTGGGACACCGGATGACGCATCTGCCTTCGCAACTTTCGGGGGGCGAGCAACAACGAGTGGCGATTGCGCGGGCGCTGATCAACCAGCCCAAGTTGATCCTGGCGGACGAGCCGACGGGAAATCTGGACGAAGCGAATGAAGAGATTGTGATTGGATTGTTTCGCGAGCTGCACAGCGCGGGACATACGATCTTGATGGTTACGCACGATCCGGACATTGCGCAGCAGGCGGACCGGCGGATTGAGTTGGTGCACGGGCATCTGGCGGTGGACCAGCACATTTCGATGGATGATGGAATTCACTTTGATCATTTGCTGGAGCAAATCTGGGTTTGCGCGGAAGAGGGTAATCAGGCGGATGTGGAGCACATTCGTACGCCGGGCGGAGTAGATCCGGTGCGCACATTGGCGCGGATGGAAGATTTGCGATTGGTGCAGGTGAAAGAGCGCCAAGTGCAGTTGACGGATAAAGGTCAGAACCGCGCGCGGGATGTGGTGCGGCGGCATCGGCTGGCGGAGCGGCTGTTTAAGGATACATTTCGGATTGACGATCACGAGGCGCATACGCAGGCCTGCAAGTTTGAGCACATCATCAGCCCGGAACTGGATCAGCGCATTTGCACATTCTTGGGGCACCCAACGACGTGCCCGCACGGCAACCCGATTCCGCCGGGAGATTGCTGCGACGGGCATAAGAAGTCCTGATAAACAAATCCACCGCGCCCACACGGGGGATTAAGCTGAGTCGCAAATTAATAATGGTGTCGGTAGCAGCAGCGTACAGCCTTGCTGTTGGTGAGACCGGCTCGCAAATGACGGCTGAGGCAGCCACGACGAACGCGGCGGCAATCTACTCGGCATTCGAGGGCAAGTGGACAGGCGTACTGGAGTATCGCGACTACCAGAGTGACAAGCGAGTTCAGCGCTGGAAGTGAAGGACACGCCGGATAGCCGGGCCTAGAATTCGAATATACGTACGATGATGGGCCAGCAAAAACAGTTAAAGAGCTGGATGTGGTGAGCATTGATGCAAAGACCGCCACATTTCAGGTAAGTGCGCATGGAGGCAAGCTGTCCGAGAGCTACCTGAATTGCGGGTTGGACGAATTTAAGAAGGCAGGGCGAGGCACACTGATGCTAAGCGGAGCAGGAATGGAGAACGAGAAGAAAGTGGATGTGCGGATCACGATTCGAGTGGCACGCAATATGTATACGTATCAGAAAGAGACGCGGGCACCGGGTGGGGAGTTTCTTTTTCGCGACGGGTATACCTTTACGCGCCGCGAGGTGCCAGTGATGCCTGTGGCGAAATAAGCGATACTGATGATATGCCAACACCGATGGATCAACGGAAGAAACCGACTGGCGTGAAAGTGCACGTGAAGACGGGAGCAGGCGTGGACATCACGTGGGCGGACGGACACTCGAGTCATTTCGATTTTCCGTATTTGCGAGACAATTGCCCGTGCGCGACCTGTAACGACGAGCGGGCGAAGAAGGAAAGATTCGCGAACGTGAACCCGGTGCCTTCGGCCGTTCTGCCAATGTACAAGCCGAAGGCGCGGGCGCAATCGGCAACGCAGGTGGGGAACTACGCGATACAGATAAATTTCAGCGACGGGCATTCGACGGGGATTTATAGTTACGACTTGCTGCGGACGCTGTGTCCCTGTGAAGAATGCGGGCGGGCGTTTCGCGGGAAATCCGCGTAATGCCGCAACAATAACGTTTTGTTAGGGGACGTAACTGGACTTGCCTGACGAAACGTGGGAGCATTAATTCCTGCAGGTCAATTTACCTCTAAATGAGCAGCACTACCAATAACCCGGCTGCCCAAAGCAGCGCCGGGACAGGCGTCCCGCGTGTATTAGTCGCGACAACCGCTCTGCTGAGTTTCATTTCGTTCTGGCGCGCTGCGGCCATCGTGCTGAACGATTTGGCGTCGTCTGCATATTATGCGGGAGGCGAAGCGGAAGCGTACATCGGGAAAGCGGCGCCGTGGTTCATCCTCGGCGTGATGCTGTTTTCCTACGCGGTGCGAGCGATTTACGTGGAAAGCTGCAGCATGTTCGTGCGCGGTGGCGTGTACCGGGTGGTCAAAGAGGCGATGGGCGGAACGCTGGCGAAGTTCAGCGTATCGGCACTGATGTTTGACTACATTTTGACCGGGCCGATCAGCGGTGTATCCGCGGGGCAATACATTGTTGGGCTAATCAACGAGACTTCGGACTACATTCATTTAGGGATGCACGTTTCGCCGGATTTCGGGGCAGCGTTTTTTGCGATTCTGTGCACGCTGTATTTCTGGTGGTACAACATCAAGGGAGTCCAAGAATCCAGCCAAAAAGCGATGCGGATCATGCAGATCACGACCGTGATGGTGGTGATCCTGATTGCCTGGTGCGTGTACACCGCACTGCTGCGGCATCCCAGCCTTCCACCGTTCCCTAATGCACACACCATGCGGCTCGAGAAGAACGCGATGGGCTGGTTATACGGAATGCATTTCGGGCGCTTAATTACGGTGATTGCCGTACTGGTTGGGCTGGGGCATTCGGTGCTGGCCATGAGCGGCGAAGAGTCGCTAGCGCAGGTGTACCGCGAAATCGAGCATCCCAAGCTGCCCAACCTGAAGAAGACCGGGCTGGTAATTTTCATTTACAGCCTGGTGTTTACATCGCTGGTTTCGTTTTTCGCGGTGATGCTGATTCCCGATGCACAGCGGCAGAATTTCCTGGAAAACCTGATTGGCGGACTGGCGATGAACCTGGAGGGTCCGTTCGTTTTGCGGCTGATCTTCCATGGATTCGTGGTGGTGGTGGGCACGTTGATTCTGGCAGGCGCGGTGAACACGGCGATTGTGGGATCGAATGGGGTGCTGAACCGGGTGTCGGAAGATGGGGTGCTGGCGGATTGGTTCCGGCAGCCGCACCGGAGATTTGGTACGTCGTACCGGCTCATCAATATTATTGCGGGATTGCAGATCCTGACGATTATCATTAGCCGCGGCGACGTGACGTTTCTGGCGAACCTGTACGCGTTCGGAGTGATCTGGAGTTTCGCCATGAAAGGCATGGCGGTGCTGGTGTTGCGCTACACGCATCCTGGCGATCGCGAATATCGGGTGCCGCTGAACTTCCACCTTTTTGGAGTGGAGATTCCGCTGGGGCTGGCGCTGATTACGCTGATGCTGTTGAGCCTGGCCATCGTGAACCTATTCACCAAGCCGGATGCGACGATTGCGGGCGTGACCTTCTCGATATTCCTGTTCATCGTATTTAGCATTTCAGAGCGGTTCACGCGGCGTTCGCGAGGGACGACGCATCACGTGGAAATGGATCAGTTCCATCTGGCGACGGAAGGGGAACTGACGCCGGAAGCGTTGGGAGTGCGGCCGGGAAACATTCTGGTGCCGGTGAGCAATGTGCACGCGCTGTATCACCTGGGGAACGTGCTGGATCGCGTGAAGCCGGGTCGAAGGGATGTGGTGGTGCTGCACGTTCGGTTGCTGCGGCGATCGGCGTCGGGTGAATACGATTTGGAAGCGGAACAGCTGTTTGGGAGTATCGAACAGCAGTTGTTTTCGCAGGCGTTATCGATTGCGGAAAAGCGCGGGAAAACGATTCGGTTGGCGGTGGTGGCGGCGAACCAATTGTGGGACGGTATTTTGCGAGCGGCGGAGTCGCTGCAATCGAGCACGATTGTGCTGGGTCATTCGCCGAAGGAATCAACCGAGGACCAGGCGAAGAATTTTGGTGATTCGTGGGAAAAGCTTGGCGATCCGAAGCCGCAATTCAACCTGGAAATTCACCTGCCGAACGGCGACAAAGTTTATAAGGTGCTTGGACCGCATGCGCCGAACCTGACTGCTAACGAAGTGAATTTGCTGCACCGGTTGTGGCTGAAATTCAGCGAGGCGACGGCGCCGCTGGAGATGCATCACCACGACGTGGTGCACTTTGCGTTGGAAGAAGTGAAAAAGGAACTGGAAGACGGTCAAGAAGATGCGGTGGTGGCGCGGCTGCGCGCACACCTGGAAGCGAATACGCGGAAGAAGCCTACACAAAACTAAAGCGGACGCTTTCGTGCCCGCTCTTTGTCCAAATAAATTGAGTTTTAAATATGCTGATCGGCGATTAAACCGCGCTGGTGCAGTGACCGCACTTCTTGGCGGCAACCGGAATGGGCATGGCACACTGCGGGCAATCTTTAGTGCTGGCCGGAGGCGGTGGGGGCTTGGGCATAAAGCGATTCACTGCGCGCACCACGAGGAAAATGGCGAAGGCGACGATCAGGAAATTGATGATGTTGTTGATGAAATTTCCGTAGTTGAGAGTGGCAGCGCCAGCGGATTTGGCAGCAGCCAGCGAATCGTAGTGGGTACCGGTTAAATTGATAAAAAGGTCCGAAAAGTTGACGGTGCCGATGAGTCTTCCCAACGGGGGCATAATAATATCGTCGACGAGCGAGGCGACGATTTTGCCGAACGCCGCGCCGATGATCACACCGACGGCCAGGTCCAGAACATTACCCCGCATGGCAAATTCTTTGAATTCCTTCAGCACAAAATTCTCCTTGAAGTGACGTGTAGGGCGGTACCTGTCCTCTCTGGGTCGCAGCAGCGCGCCTGAGAGGGCCGTCAATGTTCGGGCATTATATACGAAGGACTATTGCTGTTGGCGCAAAATCAAGGCGACGGCGATGATGCCGCGGAGGATGAGGATGAAACCTGCGGCGGCGAGGAAATAGACGACCCAGAGGAAGGGACCGCGAGTGATGATGAGCATGATGGCGCCCAGAAGAAAGAGGGAGGCGCCGCGATTCCACTTTTCCCAGCGAGTACGCCAGTCGCCGGCGCGCACAATGGCGAGCACGCCCCAAAGCATGAGCGCGGTGCTGACTAGGAGCCAGCCGGTGCCACGACGATCGAAGAAAATACGTCCGGTGAGACCGAGCCACACCACCAGCGCGCCGAGCAGGACGAAGATAAATTCGACGAGCAATTGTGTCAGGCGCGCCGGCGAGAGCATGGTGGTTGGCGGTTAGGAGACGCGTTCGATGTGGACTTTCTGCAGAGAAATGGGAGTGCGCGGGCGATCGCCGGAATCGCGGGGCGCATTGGAGATCTTGTCGGCTACGTCCTGGCCTTCGACTACTTCGCCGAAAATGGTGTGGCGATTGTCGAGCCAAGGAGTGGGAGCGACGGTGATGAAAAACTGGCTGCCGTTAGTGTTCGGGCCGGAATTGGCCATGGAGAGTTTGCCAGCTTTGGAATGTTTCAGGGAGGAATGGAATTCGTCGGGAAAAGTGAAGCCGGGGCCGCCGCGTCCATCGCCGCGCGGGCATCCACCCTGGATCATGAATTGGGGAATGACGCGGTGGAAGCTGAGGCCATCGTAAAAATTGCGTTTTTCCTTTTTGCCGTTGGATTCGTTGGTGAATTCTTTGGTGCCTTCGGCGAGACCAATGAAATTCTCGACGGTTTTGGGCGCTTCCTTTTCGAGGAGGCGGATGACGATGTTGCCCTGCGATGTTTCAAAAATGGCGTACGTGCCTGCGGCTCTTGCCATGGAATCTCCTTTGCTGGATCACTGGGAATGTTACCGTTATTTTCGAAGGCAAAGCAAACGAGGGCGATTACCAGCCTTTTTGGGCGCGAAGTTCGGTGATATGGGCGGTGTGGTGATTGCCATGCCAGGCGTAGAGGAAGAGCATCCAGTCGAGGGTGCGGACGCCGTGATCGGGATGGCGGAAGGTGCGGGCGAATTCGTCGGGAGTGACGGCTCGCAGGAGGCGGACCCAACGTTCGTGAAGCGAGTCGAGCAAATTGAGTGAGAGTTCAGGCGGAGCGTTTTGGGCGTCTTCGAGTTTGGCCCATGCGGCTTCGTCGTACGGCTTGATGGTGGGCTCGACCTCGGTGAGTGCAAAACGCCAGCGGATGTAGGCGTTCATGTGGCTATCGGCGACGTGATGGGCCACTTGGCGAACGGTCCAGCCGCCTTCGCGGTAGGGCGTGTCGATTTGCGTGTTGCTGAGGCCGGAGAAGGCGGCGCGGAGTCTGGTGGGCGCAGCGGCAATTTCGGCGATGGCGGTTTCGCGCATCGTAGAGGTGACATCTTTTGGTTCGTGATATTTACCGATGGGATAGCGTGGGTCCATTAGGCGGAGCGCTCCTAAGCGAAAAGCGTATGGCTTTAATTTAGACGGGAATAGGGGAAAGGTCCATGGAAAGTGGGACGATGCGGTGGGGCGAACGGCGTGAGAAGGAGCTAGGTGAGTGCTACAATCAAAGTTTGGCTTTGTACCTCTGGCGGCGGTAGGGGAATCTAACACCCGGAGTTCATTCGCATGGAAAATCTGGTGATTATCGGGAGCGGCTGTGCAGGACTGACGGCGGCGATTTATGCGGCGCGCGCGAATTTGAAGCCCGTGGTGTTGGAAGGGCACGAGCCTGGCGGACAGCTCTCGTTGACGACGCATGTGGAGAATTTTCCGGGGTTCCCGGAGGGGATTCTGGGGCCGGAACTGATTGAGAACATGCGTAAGCAAGCGAAGCGATTTGGAACGGAATTTAAAGCGGGGGTCGTGAATGAAGTGGATCTGACGAAGAACCCATTCACGATTATCGCGGGCAGAGAGCGGTATGAGACGCGGTCGTTGATTGTGGCTTCGGGAGCATCGGCGCGATTGCTGGGATTGAAGGGCGAACGCGAATTGATTGGGCACGGAGTGTCGACGTGTGCGACGTGCGACGGATATTTTTTCCGCGGGAAGCCGATTGCGGTGGTGGGCGGCGGAGACTCGGCGATGGAAGAAGCGAATTTCCTGTCGCGCTACGCGAGCCGGGTTTATTTGGTGCACCGGCGCAAAGAGTTTCGCGCGTCGAAGATCATGATCGACCGGGCGCGGGCGAACGAGAAGGTAGAGTTTGTGACACCGAGCGTGGTGGAAGAAATTGTGGCGCCGGAAGGCTTGGTGAGTGGATTGAAAGTCCGCAACATGGAGAGTGGTGAGCTGAGGGAGCTTCCGCTGGATGGGGTGTTTGTGGCCATTGGGCACGATCCCAACTCGATTGTGTTTCGCGGCAAGCTGGACATGGACGAGAATGGGTACCTGATCGCGCATCACGGAACGCTGACTAAGGTGCCGGGCGTGTTTATCGCGGGCGATGTGCAGGACCATCGCTACCGGCAGGCGGTAACGGCGGCGGGATCGGGATGCATGGCGGCGCTGGATGCGGAACGATACCTGGAAAACTTGGCGCACGCCGAGCCGGTGGTAACGCGCACGGAAGAGGTCGTCTGAAAAAACGCGCACAACTTGATGGCGCGAAGCGTGTCTGTAAACGGGGACCAGGCAGGAATTCGGCAGGAACATGGTGATGCAGAGCACTAGTCACTCGCGCAGACAGGGCGCATACTTAAAGAGTACATGGTCCGGTCGACTCTTCTAAAACTTTCCGAAAGCAAAGGTTTCGCGCATTGGGTGACATCCAATGATACGACGCGGCGGATGTCGCATCGATTCGTTGCGGGTGAAACTCTGGATGAAGCAATCGAGGCAGCGCGGGCGTGTAATGACGCGGGCATGCTGGTGAGCCTGGATTGCCTGGGCGAAAACGTTACCACGACAGCGGAGGCGCAGAAAGTCCGCGACACCTACCTACACATTTACGAGCGCATTGCGGCGGAGAAATTACAAGCCAACGTATCGTGCAAGCTGACGCAATTGGGGTTGGATCTGAGTGTGGAGTTCTGCGAAGGCTTGGTGCTTTCGGTGGCAGAACGGGCGACGGCCTGTGACAATTTTTTGCGTATTGATATGGAAGGTTCGATTTACTCGCAGCGCACGATTGAGCTGGTGAAACGGGTGCGGGCGCAAACGCCGGCAGTGGGCACGGTGATTCAGTCGTACCTGTATCGAAGCGAGAGCGACATTCACGATTTGCTTTCGTATGGCTGCCGAATCCGGCTTTGCAAGGGCGCGTATAAGGAGCCGGAGGAGATCGCGTTTCCGCGCAAGGCGGATGTCGATGCGAATTACGTGAAGCTGATGCGCATTCTGTTGCCCAGCGGCTTCTATCACGGGATTGCGACGCATGACCCGCGAATGATCGCGGAAACGATACGATGCGCGGCGGAGCATAAGATTTCGAAGGATGATTTTGAATTTCAGATGTTGTATGGAGTGCGCACGGATCTGCAACGGATGCTGGTGCGCGATGGGTTTCGAGTGCGGATTTATATCCCGTTCGGAAACGATTGGTTCCCCTATTTCATGAGGCGGCTGGCGGAACGTCCGGCAAATCTGGCGTTCTTTGCGCGAAACTTCTTCCGTTCGTAAAGAAGTTCAACTTTCGAAAATGATTGCAAATCAGGTTAGAGACTCCCCTGGCTTCAGGGCATGAATTTCGAGCCCAGGAATGTCTTTGGCTTCTTCGCGTAACGCCTCCGGTGTTCCGGTTAGAGCCGGGAAGGTCGCGTAGTGAATGGGAATGACGTGTTTGACGCCGAGAAAGCGAATGGCGTGGGCCGCATCGCGAGGGCCCATGGTGAAGAGATCGCCGATGGGCAGGCAGGCGATATCGGGGCGATAAAGTTCTGCGATCAGCTTCATGTCGTCGAAGAGCGAAGTGTCTCCGGCGTGATAGAGGCGTAAGCCGCCGGGGAGTTCGATGACGAAGCCGGCAGCTTCGCCGCCGTAGACGCGCTTGTCGCCATCTTTGATGGAATTGGAATGGAAGGCGTTGGTCATGGTGACGGTGAAGTCGCCAACCTTCTGCGTGCCGCCCTTGCTCATGGGCCGCGTTTCTTCGACGTAGCCCTTGCCTTCAATCCACACACAAGTTTCGAAAATGGCGACGATTTGGGGGCGATGCTGCTTGGCGAGCGACAGCAAATCGCCAAAATGATCGTCGTGGCCGTGGGTCAGGAAAATTGCGTCGAGCTTGGGGACTTTTTTCAGGGAGTCTGGGCAGCGAGGATTGGTCTTCACCCAAGGATCGATGATGGCGACCTGACCGCTGGGAGTGGTGAGGCCGATGGTGCTATGGCCGAAGTACGTGATTTTATTCTGATGCAAGTTGAGCATGATTCACCTCAGAAGAAGAGATTGGGCGTGACTACTTGGAGAGCAAGGTCCGGATGGCCGCGTCGTAGGTTTCCCGATCGCTGGCACCAGCGAGGTGACCGATCTGCTGGCCATCCTTGGAATAGAAAAACGTGGCGGGAATGGAGCCATTCCAGCCAGGCAAAACGGCTTGGACGAAGGCGTCCTCTTCGCCTTTCTTTTTGCGGTAGTTGGGGAAAATGGGCTTATAACGGGCCAAGAAGCGGCGCATGAGGATGCGGTCGCTATCGCCATCCTGGTCGAGGCTGATGCCGACGACTTTGAGACCCTGTGGAGCGTACTGCTTGGCGAGTTCGTTGAGCATGGGGTATTCATCGCGGCAAGGTTCACACCACGTGGCCCAGAAGGTGACGACCAGGGGTTTGCCTTTGTACTGCTGGAGAATCTTTTGGTAGCCCTGCGTGTCGATTAGTTCGAGATCTTTGGTGGCGGTGGTTTGGGCCGCGGCCAGGGTTGCCAGTGCTAGAAACAGAGTGGAGGCGAAAGCAGTTCGCAGGTTCATCCGTATTCCTCTCCTGACTATTCTAGCTTTGACGGCGGCAGTTGAGAAACTGGGATGGTCCGCGTAGAATTGAGCTTGCGTTGAAGGCTTTCAACGCGAATGAAATAGCTCACTCCGCCGTGTTGGCTTTGCCTGCCAAGCCCGGCGCGCTGCCTGATCAAAGGAGATTTTGCATGGCTTATGTGATTGCCGAACCTTGCATCAACACGAAGGATACAGCTTGTGTTGATGTTTGCCCCGTGGACTGCATCCACCCGCGCAAGGATGAACCGGCTCACCCGAACGAGACGATGCTGTATAT
>JBAVNY010000819.1:0-2272 GCA_049691535.1 Candidatus Acidiferrum sp. | reverse complement strand
CCTAAACCCATTCCGTCACCCTGCAAGCGCCGCAAGCTTAACCCGCAAAATTGTTATCCTTTATCTTCCACCATGCCCGAACTCCCCGACATCGCCGCCTATCTCACCGCCCTCGAACCGCGCATCCTCAACCAACCCCTTCACCGCGTCCGCGTCGCAGGCCTACTCCTTTTCCGCACCGCGCAACCGCCCATCACCTCCGTCGACGGCCTCACCGTCCGCGAACTCCGTCGCATTGGCAAACGCATCGCCATTGGCCTCGACCACGATCTTTGGCTCGTCCTTCATCTGATGATTGCCGGCCGCCTGCACTGGCGCCCGCTAAACGTAAGACTCGCAGGCCGCAACAATCTTGCCGCGTTCGATTTTCCAAACGGCTCGCTGCTCCTCACCGAAGCCGGCACAAAACACCGCGCCTCACTACATCTTCTCGTAGGAGAAGACGGTCTTCACTCCATCGATCCTGGCGGACTGGAAATTTTCTCCGCCGATCTCGATTCCTTCCGCGCCGCACTCACTGCCGAAAATCGCACTCTCAAACGCGCGCTCACCGATCCACGCATCCTCAGCGGCATTGGCAACGCCTACTCCGACGAAATTCTGCACGCCGCCAAACTTTCCCCAATCGCGCTCACTCACAAACTGCAACCCGCCGAATGGCAAACGCTCTTCGACGCCACGCGCGACACCCTCACTCTCTGGATCGACAAACTCCGCGCCGAAGCCGCCACAAATTTTCCAGAAAAAGTCACTGCCTTCCGCCCAGACATGGCCGTCCACGGCCGCTACCGCCAACCCTGCCCCCGCTGCGGAACCGAAATTCAACGCATCCGCTATGCCGACAACGAAACCAACTACTGCCCGCACTGCCAAACCAGCAACAAGCTTCTAGCCGATCGCAGCCTCTCCCGCCTTCTCCGCAACGACTGGCCCCGCACCCTAGCCGAACTAGAATCCCTAAAGCGGCGCTAAGCCAAGACGCGTAGGGGCACGATAGCTCGTGCCCCGGTCCGCAAGATCAATCGCAAACGCCGCCCTTACTTGATATTCGCCGAGCAGTTCGCCGGTGCTGTCGGTGCGTCAATCCGTCGCGCCGCACCCGCTGGCACAAGTTGAACCGCGATGTTTGTCGCCGTGACTGTACCTTCGTTCCGAACGACGTGGGTGTGGCTACCACCGGCATCCACGAAGGACATTCCTTGTGTGTACACGTGCGGCTTGCATTCCGGATGGTCACTCTCGTAGTTCGTAAGCGTTCCCGCCGTCACGATGATCAGGCTGTGTCCAGGATGCGAATGCCACCCGGTACTTCCTCCCGCTGCCCATACATTGCTCTGCACATAGAGGTCGGATGCCCCCTTCGCCTTCTGCATCGATATCCATATATTTTTGTCCCCGTCCTTATCGTCGTCATCGCTCGTGGTGCTCGGCGGCAGTACCACGTGATTAAGAACGTCGAATGAACCCAGCGTGCCCTTGGCCAGCGTTGTGGCTGTGAACCCACTTGCCGCTGTCGCCCAGACACTTCCTGTGTAGTGGTACGCCGCGACCACCAGCGCTGCAGTGAATATTACGAACAACGTCAATTTTTTCTTCATGACTGTCTCCTTTTCTTTTCGGCGCCGCCGGTTGGAGACGCCCGGTCACCTTCCGCCACCTCGATACCGGTGGTCAAACAGGAAGGTGCGGTGTCGGGACTGTTTGCCCTTCGTACCGTCGAATACTGTCTTTTGCCGTCCCTAGCTTGTGGAGTTACAATCGGTTCCCGGTCGGCCACACAACACCCCGGGCAACCTTCAGGAGAGCGCGATGGGTGAACCCCCAGCCAGCACGCCGCCATCCGTCACACCGCCCGAAGACCGCCTCGACTCCTGGAAGGAAATCGCCACCTACCTCAACCGCGACGTAACTACCGTGCAACGATGGGAAAAGCGCGAAGGTATGCCGGTTCACCGTCATCTGCACGACCGCATGGGTTCCGTCCACGCCTCTCGCACCGAGCTAGGCGCCTGGACCCGCAGCCGCAATCTTCCCCCTGCACAAGAAATCGCCAGCGGTACTCCATCCACCATTCCGCCAGTCCCTTCAGACGCACCTCAGTCTTCAATCCCTGCTGCGCCCGCGCTTCCAGCGCCTTTGAGATCCTGAGGTTCTCTCGGACAGCATCGCCTGGGGACTGGTTTCTGCCCCAACGCGGACGTATCATATCCACATGTTGAAGAGAGATCTCCCCGTTACGCATTGCACCCAATGCGGTGGCGCAGGTTACAAC
>JBAVNY010000818.1:0-2581 GCA_049691535.1 Candidatus Acidiferrum sp. | reverse complement strand
GTCCAAGACGTCCCACCCGGCGTAGCTCTATGTGAGTTCGACTGCCGCAAACCGCAGTGCGTCCAAGAGCGGTGGGCAGATTGCGACCGGCGGCTGTCTCACGCCGCGGGCGAGCTGATGCCGTCTTCTCCCAAAAAACCATTGCCTCCGAATGTTTAATGGTGCGCTCGCGAAGTCAAATCGGATTAACGCAATTCCCCTGGCTCTATTCCGTTCTTACGCGCATCGCTTTCCACTTCGTCAATCTTTGCCTGTGCCTGTTTCTTCTTATCTTCCAGTTGCCTCACCTGATCTTCGATGGGCACCATGTTGTATCCCTGATTCGGATTGATCCCACCTGCAGGACTGGTATTCTCGCCCTTAAAATTTCTTAGTTGCGCAATACGTTTGTCCGCCGCCTCGATTTGCCCTTGCAATTGGCGGATTTGCCCGCGATACGCTTCCACCTGCTTTTGCCGTGCATCTTTATTTCCCGGTGTTGCAGTGGCGTCCAGCGGGTCTGCGGCCTTTTTCGCAGTCGCTTCCCCAGCTGAAGAACTTCCATCCCCCACCACGCTCACCGCGCCTTTCACCGAGCCAAGCTCATCGTTGGTCCACACCTTCTTCGGCTTTTTTGCGTCGGTCGTAGAAGAGGACTTCTCCGTTGCTGCTGGTCCCGCATTGGTCACGGCCGTCTTTGTACCATCTGCACTTCCGCCCGCTGCATCTTGTGTTTGCGCCAGACAGGGAACCGGGGCAAACAACAGAACTATTGCGGCTGGGCAAGTACTAATCTTCATCGCAATTGCCCTGGTTCCACGCCCTTTTTTCTCGCCTCATCGATTAGTTCATCGATCTGCGTCTGCAAATCTTTCTTCTTTCCTTGCAGCTTCGCGATCTGCTGGTTCACCGGCGTGCGCGTATATCCTTTGCTGATATCCTGCCCACTGTCCGGTACGGTTTCGCCTTCCTGAAACTGCTTGTAGGCCGTGATCTGCTTGTTCACATCGTCTAGCTGGCCCTGCAGCTTTTGCAGATTCTGACGGATTCTCGCAACGGTCGCCGAATCGGCGGTCGGCACCGGCGTCATGTTGTATTTCTGGTTTCGCTTGTCTCCCACCACCGAGACGTTGCCGTTTGCATCTTGCAGGTTTTCGTTCGTCCACACCTTCTTCGTAGCAGTAGTTCCACTAGAGGTCGAGGACGACGCACCTCCGTCGCTTACTTTCGCCGGTGAAGATGGCGCCGACTGCGCCGGCGTGGTTGCTGTGTTGGTAGCCGGTGTTGCCGTAGGAGCAACTGAGGGAGCGGGAGCTTGCGCAACGCAATCCATGGAAATAACCAGAAATAGGGCAATCGAAAAAAGCCAGCGGAACATTTTGCCTCCGTCCTCGCTAACTCAGACCTGACACTACCCTTTATTCTATCCTCAACGATTCCCGTGCTCGCCGTGCTCCGCGTTCACTTTGCTCAATTCGCCACGCACGATTTCCAGCGCTTCCTTGGGCGGCCCCACGCGCCGGTAATGTCCATAGAAGGTCCGTTCGTGAATCGAAAACGACAGCAAAAACCGCCGCCCGTCAAAGTCATATTGCTCATACGTCGGCAACCAGATCCCTGGAAATAATTCGTAGCGCTCCTGCATGAAATAACTGCCTTTGTAGACCTTCGCCAGAAATAGCGCCAGCGTGATGTCTTCTGTTACGTGCCCTTCAATCCGCGCCAGTTCCGAGGTCTGTTCGTCTACCCATACCGTCCCTTCCACTCGCGTGAACACCACCCCGTTCCGCGTGGTTGGCTTGTACGTGGGATTAGGCGTCATGCTGTATTTCACTAATTTTCGGTCGCCCCGCATCTCTTCACCAACTTTTGTGAACACGAAGGCGCTGTGCGTCATCTCAATTAAGTCAGTCCGCTCTTTTCTTTTGCGTTCCACCTTTGCGAATGCTTCGCGCTGCGCAGCCCCGGTTTGTGCCGACCACACCAACATCTTCTCCAGCTTCTCCAGCTCCGCTCGATAGCTCTCCTGATTGACCGGTTTCTCATCCGGCCCCAGCGGAATCTTGTCGAGTCCCGTGCCCGCCGGAAACAGTCGCCACACCTTCACTTCGCTTGCTTCTGAGTCGCTTCCCGTTTTTCGAATCTCCACCCGCTGGATCCGTTCATAGGTATCGAGTGCCGTTTCGGTGAGCTTCTGGTTGGAGATTACCTTGGTGAAAACGTCGGTCGTTGCCGACGAGGTCGCCTTGTCAGGTTCCGAATGGTCTTGCTTCGAAGACTTCGTGGCATCCGGGGTCGGGGAGACGGACGGATGGTCGCCAGCCTGTGCCCTACACATAGGGCCTCCCAACAGCCAAGCTGACAGCCAAATACCGAGTAGGCCCGTCGTCCAGCCCCATCGGCGCAATCTACTTGCAGTGCAAACATAACAAAACAAAGACCTAAAGCCCATCCTGCCTCAATCGCCCACGCTCTTTCAAAGAACCGTTGACGCTCCGTACCATTTTCATGGCGCTCTAAACCTGATTACAATCTCAGCTTCAAAAGGGTACACTTCGCTTTCTTGAAAGCAAAGTAACCTGATTTCCCTGCTATCCCATTG
>JBAVNY010000817.1:0-1794 GCA_049691535.1 Candidatus Acidiferrum sp. | reverse complement strand
CACTCAGTGACGCCCGCATCAGTCCGAAAGCCAAATCGCGTTGTGCCTCGCTCATCTCCTGAAAGCTGATTCCCTGGCGCGCATAGAAATGCTGATTCATCCATTTACGCCACTTGACGTCATCCACCGGATACATTGCCCGCGTAAGTTGCACGCTGGTCAGCGACGCGATGAATTTTTCCGCGGCGTTTCGCACTGGCTCGGTCGAAACCCCGGTGGGCTTGATCTCAAAAACATTCGGCAGCACCGTGCCATTGGTTGTTATCCCACGGAACGGCGCGGCCAACCCTTCGGTTTCATACTCCTCGGACATCTGCCGAAAGCGCTCCGCCATATCCGCGCGCGTTTGTTCCTGGCCGAACGCGAAGGGCGCCACAACGCCGGTCGCCAGCATCGACCACAAGAACTCCCGCCGCGAAGCCAGCTCCTTTTTCGAGTGAGAGTGCGAGTGCGAGTGCGAATGCGTAGGACCCGGATGGTGCACGTGATCTCCCATAGTCACCCCGAATCTGCTCAGATTTAATGCCGTCGCGCTAATCCCGCAAGGATAGTGATTTTTCAGTCCGCCATCAACTCCCGCACCTAGGTGTTCAGCTGTCGACTTTAAACTGTCGGCTGTCGACTCTCCCCCCTCCCCTCACTCCCCCAACTCCCGTACCCAAATATTCCGAAATCTCACCGGATGATTGTGATCCTGCAACGCCAGCGGCAGCTTCTCCGGCCCAGCGTTATATTCCGGCTTGTCTGTCGAAGTCGTCCCCTGAATCTCAACGTTGTCCTGTACCAAAACTCCGTTATGAAGCACGGTAACGCGCGCCTTGCGCAGCACCTTCCCATCGCCGCCAAACTTCGGCGCGTGAAAAACGATATCGTATGTCTGCCACTGCCCGGGCGGGCGCGAAGCATTCACCAGCGGCGGATATTGCCCGTAAACCGCCGCGGCCGACCCATCGGCATACGTCTTGTTGTTGTACGAATCCAGCACCTGAATCTCATACAACCCCATCAGAAACACGCCGCTATTCCCGCGGTCTTGGCCCTGTCCAACCGCTGGCGACGGCGTCGCAAACTCCACATGCAACTGGCAATCACCGAAAGCCTTCTTGGTATAGATGTATCCCGACTTCGGCACCGTCTCGAAATATCCGCTACCCACTTTCCATTTCGCCGGACTCCCATCCTTCTGCGCCCACTCGGAAAGATCCTTGCCATCAAACAAAACGACGGCATCCGAAGGCGCCCGGCCAACCACGTCCTGCGTGCTAGCCGTTCCAGCATCGACAACCGTAGGCGCCGGCCGGTTCATGTCATGAGGCTTCCACTGAGTCTGCCCCTGTGCCCAACCAGCGCCACAAACCAGCAAGCCAACTCCGGCGACACACAAAATACGTAATTTCCAAGTCATCGCTTCATCTCCCAGTTCGAATTACCGGTTCAGCTAACCTTGTTCAGCGCGATCTGAACATCTTCAGGAATTTGTAGCGGCCGCTTTCCGAAGCGGGCGCATTTCTCTCACCTCACCGCGGATCGGTTGCGTCAGTGGTTGGCACCCAGAGTGAACGCAAATAGTGAGTCACCCGCTCCGACGACCACGTACTGCTTGCCGTCCAGTTCATAAGTAATGGCACCATTCGTCTGATTAAGTCCAACCGTGGTGTGCCACAGTGTTTTGCCGGTCGTCGAATCCATCGCCAGGATGTGCCCGGCGTTGTCGCCAGTAAACAGCAGATTACCCGCCGTCGTCAGCAAACCGGGGCCCATGGCTCCGATATCGTGCGTCCACCGGATCTCCCC
>JBAVNY010000816.1:0-2282 GCA_049691535.1 Candidatus Acidiferrum sp. | reverse complement strand
CGAGACCGAGGAACACGTCGCGCGGCTCGAGAAGGTGTTCAAAGAAATCGACGAGACGCCGAGCGGGAAGAGCTGCGACGCCATCATCGGCATCATTGAGGAAGGACAGGAGGTGATGAAGGAGTTCAAGGATGTGCCCGCTCTGGACGCAGGCATCCTGGCCGCAGCGCAGGCGGTAGAGCATTACGAGATCGCCCGCTACGGCACACTCAAAACCTGGGCCGGAGAGCTTGGCTTGAACGAGGCGGTGAAACTTCTGGAGATGACGCTCGGCGAGGAAAAGAAGACCGACCAAGCGCTCACCAAGCTCGCGTTAGACGAGGTCAATCAGCACGCCCAGGCGGCTTGACGCCCGATCGGAAGTCATTCCCACCGCGAGGATTGTCGCCGCGTCTGCGGTCTCGATCTGCTCCGTATATCGGGTATGGTAGAGGCGTAGGAGCATTTCGTGCCCTTCGTCAGAAAAACTACATACGGCTCGCGCACGACGATGACGCAGTAGCCAATATCAACCATCCAGCACTATCGCCTGTTCGCAAACATCGGTCTCAGATCTCGAGACGATCAGCGCGTCCGTCTCGCGTTGGCGCAAGTGCTCGATCAGCCTGGGGAGGCGAAGGCCAAATAGCGGTTTTGTCGATAACGGTCGCGGGCGGGCAAGCGCCTCTAGCGGCGGCATCACCTCCAGTAGCCGGAGATCCAGGCGCTCGTGGGTCGCAACGCGCCAGCGCCTGTAATAGCGCCGCCACGTGCCCGGCGTCTGGTCTGGACGCTCGGGCGGAATGAACCGGGTAAAACGTTCTTTCGGGATGACGATTCGCGAGCGCCCCCACGACTGGCAAGACCCTGTCCGTCCATGGCGTCGGCCAAGGAGCTTCGGCGGAAAAAATCCGCTGCATATCCACGCACAGGTGGACGCTGCGCTCGGTCAGGGGAAGAGGCAACAGCTGATCGCCCATGTCACGCTCAGCCTTATAGACTACAGCCATCGCCGCACCCGCCATCCGAGCAGCGCGACGGCAAACCACGAAATCGTAGCGAGGACGAGGGCCCAGGTGGCAGACTGCACGACCATCAGCCAGATCACGAGACCGAAAGCCGCCAATCCGAAACTTCCAAGCACCGCTCCGGCGGCATCGAGCGCCGCAGCTTCCTTGCCGCGGCGCGCTCCCGGCAGACCCGCATTCTCCTTGCGTTCCCGGACATGCTTTTCGATCAAAGTCGCGCTTGCGGGGAAGATCGCGGGAAAGGCGAGAAATAGGCCGCCAATGACTGGCCCGAAGCGGGCCGCGATGAGACCTGCGACTACGGTCATCGCCCCGCCGAGCACGAATCTGACCAGGTATTCGTACCAGCGCATCTGACGAAGGGCGGAAGGCTTGAATTGAACGATCATGGGAGTCGAAAGAGGGCCACGGATACACCAAGCCCAATAGCGAACCAGACAACCAAAGCTGCCACGGTCGCGGTCCACGAGGACAGCAGGAATTTCTTGAGCAACACGCACACTGTCCAGCTGTAAGCGGCAAGCGCGAAGGCCCCCACGATCATCGAGCGCCCTTCCATGGCCACGAACGGAGCGCCCTTTTGCGACAGGGTGATAAAGAGGGTCGCGAGGGCGATCGAGGGAGCAGCGCCGAACAGGCCCGCGAAGCTTTTAGGTCGCAAAATGTCGCCAAACGCCGCGAAGGCAGAGACCACGATACCGCCGGCAAGGAACCGCAATCCATATTCAAGCATCGTTGCCCCCTGTGGGAACTATCCGACAGGTAATGGCTTTATCCTGTGGCGTCAGTTCGGCGCTTTCTGCGCTGCGCCGCAAAACTACCTCTCGGATCTTCGTTATGCCGAACTTCATCAACTTGCCGCCCTTTATAGAAGATGGTGACGTGCATGTCGTCGTGGAAACACCGCGCGGGAGCAGAGCCAAATTTGAATACGACCCGAAACTGGAAGCCTTCATCCTCTCGAAATCGCTCCTTACCGCTAACCTATCCCCATGACTGGGCTTCGTGCCATCGACCAGAGCGGATGACGGCGATCCCCTCGACATCATGGTGATCCACGATGCGGCGACTTTCCCGGGCATCGTGCTGACCTGCCGCATCATCGGTATTTTGCGGATCGAACAGAAGAGCAAAGGGAAGGCCCGGAGGAATGACCGCCTGTTCGCCGTACCCCGGCGCTCACACTCGGAGCAGGGTCTGCGCGATGTCCAGGACCTCTCGAAGCCGATTCAGCAAGAGCTGGAGAAGTTTTTAATAGCAACAGACGAGCTTGAA
>JBAVNY010000815.1:0-3547 GCA_049691535.1 Candidatus Acidiferrum sp. | reverse complement strand
AAATCAAACGGGACATTGCTGCCGACGTTGATGGATTGCGCGTAAGCGCCAGAAACAGCCAACAACAGGGCCATTGCCACGATCGCGGAACGTAGAGTTTTCATAAATCCTCCTCGAATTCAGCAAGGGCGAAAGTCAACGGAGCGAATTAGGTTGACCCTGTTGTGCTTCCTGCCGTGCTTACTTTCTGTAAGTTTTTAACTTCGACCGACGCCTGATGTAGAAGCAGGTGAAGGACCAGTCTTCCGGGCTCGGGGCAAATTCCGTGGGATTTCATCAGTCCATTGATTCGAGAGGCGTTGCCAAAACGCGAATTCACCTTGATCGCGACAGGTGCTCGCCGCCCTCGAAAATCGCTAACCGTTCGGTTAACGCGCGCCATCTTTGTGGTTAGTGGCTGAATCAGACGCTGCGCGAGGCACGAAATGTGGTACACCAGTCGTGGGCGACAAAAATGAATCCGCGAATCATCGGCGTAGCGGGCCCTTTCCAAGACACGGTGCACTCCGTACCTGAGGGCGAAGTGTCGCTGGGGCGAGACTCATCGAATCAAGTGTGGTTTGCAGACGCTGCACTGTCGCGGCGGCACTGCGTTTTGATTCGCCGCGGCGCCAAGGTGGTGGTGCGCGATTTGGGCAGCCGCAACGGGACGCGGGTGAACGGCATGCCCGTGGATGAACAAGAATTGCAGCACGGCGATCAGATAACGGTGGGCGCCTCGTTGCTGCTTTTCGTGCACGACGACCAGGTTGCATCGGCTGCAGAAAGCACCGACCAAAACCTGGAGACCATCGAGTTTAAAGGCATCGCCAGTTTGCTGGGCGGGGCGCAGTTCTATCCCGCTGGTGCGGGAGCGGCCGCCGTGGCTGAGACGCCAGGCGATTCCCGACACCTCAATGCGCTGCTGCAATTTGCCGCGGCGATCGGACGAATTCGCGACCGGGAATCGATGCAATGGCAATTGCTGGGATTTCTGTTCGATGTCGCACCGGCAGAACGCGGCGCGCTTCTATTCATAGACAGGCCGGGAGAAATCAGCTCCAGTGTGACCTGGGATCGCACGCATGGGCCAGAGCATCCCGTGCAGATTCCAGAGGAACTGGTGCGGCGCGCGGTGCGCGAACGCCGCGGCCTATTAGTTCATGAAGGGACCAAAGACAAAACGCTGCTGAAGGTCGACAGTTCACCGAGCGGCTCGTCGCTGTGCGTGCCACTCATGGTTTCCGAGAAAGTCTTGGGTGCGTTTTATCTGGACACAACGTCCACCAGCAAGCCGCTGGAGGGCAGGCATCTCCAGATACTGAAAGCGGTGGCCGATATTGCCGCGCTGGCAATAGAGAATCTGAGCTACTGGGAACAACTGGCGCAGGAAAACCAGACGCTGCGCGCCGAAATTAACCTGGACACGGACATGATCGGCAACAGTCCCGCGATGCGGCGCGTATTCGATTTCATTCGTCGCGTTGCGCCTACGACCTCGACCGTACTGATTCAAGGTGAAAGCGGAACGGGAAAAGAGTTGGTGGCGCGCGCCATCCATCGCAATAGTGGACGGCCTGCCGCACCGTTTGTGGCCATCAATTGCGCGGCGATTACCGAGAGTTTGCTGGAAAGCGAATTGTTTGGCCACGAAAAGGGCGCCTTCACCGGTGCGGTTACGCAAAAGCGCGGCAAGGTGGAAGTGGCCGATGGGGGAACGTTGTTCCTGGACGAAATCGGTGAACTAGCCATGGGGCTACAGGCGAAGTTGCTGCGGGTGCTGCAAGAGCGCGAGTTCGAACGAGTCGGCGGGACGCACGCAATTCCGCTAGATATCCGCCTGGTGGCGGCCTCGAATCGCGATCTGGCCGCTGCCGTGGAGTCTGGAGGATTTCGTCGCGATCTGTTTTACCGGCTGAATGTGGTGACTGTAACGTTGCCGCCATTGCGGGAACGTCGCGAGGATATCGCGGCCATGGCCAATCACTTCGTGCTGAAAGCGAGCCGCAGGTGCAAAGCAGCGGCAAAGTCGTTTTCGCCGGAAGCTGTAGCCTGCATGAAGAATTATGATTGGCCCGGAAATGTGCGCGAACTGGAAAACGCCGTGGAGCGTGCGCTGGTTTTAGGCGCGAGCGACGCGATTCAGCCTGAGGATTTGCCGGACAGTCTGGCGGAGGTCAGCGCATCGGAAGCGGAATCGGCAAGCTTTCACGGCGCGATCAAGGAATTGAAAAAACGCCTGATCGTGCAGGCGTTTGAACAAGCCGACGGAAACTATATTGATGCGGCAAAGGCGTTGCGCATTCATCCCAATTCGCTGTTGCGACTGATCCGTAATCTTGGCTTGAAGGGCTTGACCAAGGCGGCCGGGCCGGGTTCGTAACACTATTTTCGATACCTTCTGAGTACGTCACGCCTTTATACTAGACCGCGAACGAGCAGGAGGTCCCCGTGTTCACGAATCCACCAAAGGCTGTTCACTCCGCAGTTATCAATAAGTTTGCGCCGGGACAGGAGGTGCAGAATCCGGCATGCGGCGATTTTTTGCTGACTCATGGAAACAGTTGGACCAGCAGACTGATTCGGTTTGGGCAGATGCTTCGCTACACCGGTGCCAACCGCGTCTATACGCGATGGAATCATGCAGCGATATTCGTGGGGGAGAACGGTGACATTGTGGAAGCGCTGGGAGGCGGAGTGCAGCGCCGTAATGTGGCGGTATATAAGGATACGGAATATCACGTGGTGCATTTGCAAAACGTGGTGGACATCAATCGCCAGCATGAAGTGGCGTTCGCGCTGGCCTGCCTGAACGATAGCTACGGATTCTTTACGATTTTAAGCATCGCGCTGTCGCTTTTGTCGGGATCAAAATTGGGATTCGGCGTGGACGGCCAGGAAATTTGCTCGGCATTGGTGGCACGATGCCTGGAGCGCACCGGGGAAATATTCCAGCAGGATCCGTGGCACATGACGCCAGCGGATCTGGCGAAGCACTACGATGTGCGGTCTGCGGATTTGAGCGCGCCGACAGGAACAATTCCTAAGGCGAATGCGTCGGTGGAAGCTCGTTCGACGTAGCTGGCTACGATCGAAGTTGCGGTTGGCCCGCGCACTACGACCGGCGAATCCCCTGCAGGATCATGCGGAGAAAAACTTGTTTCACCTGTTCGGGATCGGAAATGTGGTCGGTGTCGTACCAGCGATACAGCCAATTACACATGCCCAGAATTCCGTTGACGATCAGCCATGGTTCGCCTTCAATGAGTTTGCCGGTCTCCTGGCCGCGGCGTACCAGGTCGACGAAACGCGAATTGTAGCGGGACATCACGGAAATTAATTTGTGCTGGCGTTTGCCGGACAGCGAGTCGAACTCGTGGAGGAACAATCCGAATGGCACGCGATTCTGAATGATGTAGTCGATCTGCGCGCGAATGGCACGTTCGAGTTGCGCGACAGGCTCGCCGTTGGGATCGATCTGCTTTGCGATGTACGCGTCGCCGTCCTCTATGCCGGCCATCAGCAACTGAAACAGCAGATCGTCTTTGGATTTGATGTAGTAGTAGAG
>JBAVNY010000814.1:0-3543 GCA_049691535.1 Candidatus Acidiferrum sp. | reverse complement strand
CTCATCGACGATCCGGTTGTCGTCGAGTACGTAAATCGCGTCGGGCAAAACCTGGTCCGCAATTCCGATGCGCGCGTGCCCTTCACCATCAAGGTAATCGACTCCGATGAAGTCAACGCCTTCGCTCTTCCCGGTGGTTTCTTCTACGTGAATAGTGGCTTGATTCTACGCGCACAGGAAGAGTCCGAACTCGCCGGCGTTATGGCTCACGAAATTTCCCACGTGATCGCACGCCATGGCACCAAGCAAGCCACCAAGGGCGAAATGATGCAGCTCGCCACTATTCCTTTGATCCTCCTCGGTCCCGGTGGCTGGGCAGGCTACGGCATCTATCAGGCTCTCAATCTCGCCATTCCACTCTCTTACCTGAAGTTTTCCCGTGACGACGAGCGCGAAGCGGATTACCTCGGCATTCAATATATGTATAAGGCCGGCTACGATCCCAACTCCTACGTGACCTTCTTCGAACGCATTCAGGCCGACGAGAAGCGCCGTCCCGGCTCCATTCCGCGCCTGTTCTCCACCCATCCGCCCACGCCGGAACGCATCGAACTGGCGCAAAAAGAAATCGCCCGCGTTCTGCCCGAACGCGACGATTACATCATAACTACTTCGGAATTTGATTCCGTCAAAGGACGCCTGCGCAACGTTATGTTTGCTCGCAAGGTCCAAGACAATCAGCCGGGCAAGCCCACCCTGCGCACCAAGACCGAACAGACCGATAAGAACAAGCAGACCACGCAAACCCAAACCGATCCCAGCAGCACTGACGACGATCGCCCCACCTTAAAGCGCCGCCCCGACGATACGAATCCTTGATCTCTTGAGTCGTACACACCGATATAATTCCGAGCCCCGCGCGCAACACACGCCGGGGCTTTTTCTCATCCGTCCAGCGCCACCGTTATTCCGAACCGCCGTGACCCGGCCTTTTGCTTCGCGCCGCCTTTTGGCGCGCCGGTCACGCAGGTGAGAACTCTGCACCATCGCGCGAAGTTTGCGCGATGAAATCTCTCTTCGATTCCTACCTGTTCTCGGGACTTTGCTACCGGAAACGCCGCCATTCCTAAACGTGCGGATTCGGACCAGCCAGAAATCCGCCATCCAACGTAATCGATTGCCCGGTCATGAACGACGCGCGATCCGAAACCATCCAGAGCACCGCTTCAGAAATTTCCGACGTCTTCCCAAACCGCCCGATCGGATGCTGCTCGAGCACCCGCTTGTTTACCTCCGGCGTGCCAAACAGTCGCTCGGCCATGGCCGTCTCAACCACCGCAGGACAGACCGAGTTCACCCGAATTCCGCTCCGCGCTGTCTCCAGCGCCGCAGTCTTCGTCAGCGCCATCACCCCATGCTTGCTGGCACAATACGCGCCCGCTCCCGCCGCTCCAATATGCCCCGCGATCGACGCCATATTTACAATCGCGCCGCCAGTGCCCTGCTTCATCATCTGCAAAATTTCGTACTTCAGGCACAGGAACGTCCCCTTCAAATTGATGTCGATGGTGCTGTCCCAATTTTCTTCCGAATGCTGCGCAATCGGCACCCACTCGCCATCGATTCCCGCATTATTGAACGCGATATCCAGATGCCCAAACTCCGTCACGGTTTTCTGCACCAGCGCCTGCACCTCGACCGCACGCGATACGTCCGTCTTCACAAAGCAGGCCTCGCCACCAATCGCGTGAATTTTATCCACCGTCTCCTGCCCTTCCCGTTCGCGCCGCCCGGCAATCACTACCTTCGATCCAGCCTTCGCGAACAGAATCGCGGCGTCCTGCCCGATCCCAGATGTACCGCCGGTGACTAAACTAACCTTGTTGCGCAGTTCCGTTGACATTGGCTTGAGTTCCTCGAATTGAATTTGCTGCGTCGCAGACGTAGATGTTGTCGCAGAGTGTAGGCGCTGGAACGAGTGCCGTCAAATTGCCGCGAACCAATTACAGCGACATGCAAAACAAATTGGTCCCAGGATCGCTTGCGCTCAGGTGAATGACCCGTTCGAACCGGAGGCCCAGCTTTTCCAGCAAGCGAATGGAAGCCACATTGTCTGGCGAAGTGAGCCCAAGAAGTTGAGACAGATGCAATCGTTCCCGCGCGTCTTTAAGCACGGCACCAGCAGCTTCGAAGCCATAGCCGCAGCCCCAGAACGCGGGCACATAGGCAAAGCCAATATCCGGATGCGCCAGCGTGTCTCTTTGCAGCAGCCCACAGATACCAATCGGGGTGGCGACCGCATCGTGCAGATGAACCAACAGCAACCCGAAATCATGACGCGCATACGACGCGACGGGACCATTAGCAATGTAATGTTCCGCGTCCGCAATGTTGCGCACCCGCTTATCCCCGATAAATCTCTTGAACGACGGCTCATTCAGCAGTTCCAGCATAAACGCAGCATCCGTCGGCTGCATTTCCCGAAGCGTTAAGCGCACAGTGTGAAGAGTAATTGCCATGCCAGTTCGATGACGACAAGTGTCGCACGAGTTTTTCCACCCGTAGGGGCACAACATGTTGTGCCCTAGGTCCGCAAGTTCATTACCTCCAAACTCTACTCTGACGCTCAGTGATGGTATGCTCCTTCGGATTGTCAATCGCCCTACGGGAGACACCGATGAGCATTCCCCGAAGCAAATTCGCGGCAACACTAATCGCACTGGCCTTGACCGCAGGCCTGCCAACGCTAGCAATGGCCCAAGACACAAAAACCGCTAAGAAAAAAGACGCGGGCAAATCGTCCACGACCGCAACAACCGCCCCCTCCTACCAATTGCCCCAGCCGGAAAAAGAATCCCTGGACATGAATATGTACCAGCAAATCCGGGTCGAAGCCCTGATGCATTCCCACGTGATGGATTACGCCTCCGGCCTGACCGACGGCATCGGCCCGCGCCTCACCGGGTCCCCGAATCTAAAAAAGGCCAATGAATGGACTCGCGACCAGTTCACTGCCATGGGCTGCAGCAGCGCCCATCTCGAAGACTGGGGCGAATTCGGCATGGGCTGGCAACAACTCAATACCTGGGTACGCATGACCGCGCCGGACATGGCCGTATTCATTGCCCAGGCCGCTCCATGGTCTCCCGCCACAAAAGGCACGATCAATGCTTCCGCGATTTGGGTCGATATCAAGGAAGAAAAAGATTTCGCCAAATATAAAGGCAAGCTCAACGGGAAAATTGTTCTGTTTGGCGAAATGCGCGACGTCAAGCCCGTTGACAAACCACTCTTCACTCGCGACGAAGACGCCGACCTGAAAAAAATTCAGGACTATCCACCAAAGCTCGAGAATCCTTCGTCCTTCTTTCAGACCTATCTCAGGCGCCTGGAATTTCGCGAAAAGGCCGGGCAATTCCTGGCCGCCGAGCAGGCCGCCGCCGTCATCACTCCCAGCCGCGATGGCAGAAACAATGGCGGCTCCGGTGGAACTATTTTCGACGATAGCGGCGCGGGTTTTGGCTGGCTCGTTTACGAAAAGGCCCACGTCAATCCGCTCCCCGTCGCGGTAACAGCCATCGAAAATTACGGCCGCGTCTACCG
>JBAVNY010000813.1:0-5261 GCA_049691535.1 Candidatus Acidiferrum sp. | reverse complement strand
CGTTTGGGTCCACGCAGTTTTTTCGCAATGCGCCGGACTGGGTGGCGGATTGGACCGGGCAGCGTGCGGACAGCAAGGATCCGTTCCTGGCCGGCGATGAATATATATCGTTTCTGGAGGAGCGCGGGCGGGATCCTCGGCAGAAACTCTTTATCGCCTCGGATTCGCTGGATGTGGACGCGATTCTGGGGCTGCACGCGCATTATAGTGGCACGATTCGGAATGGAGCGACGCCAGCGGATTTCCGTCAGGCGGGGGATTTTCTCGATGCGCGGAAATGGATTCCGGAGCGGCGGATTCGCTTCAGTGCGGGCTGGGGCACGCTGCTGACCAATGATTTTCGGAATTGCAATCCGCATAGCAATGTGGATTTCGATCCAGTGAGCCTGGTGTGCAAACTGAATGACGCAAATGGGCGTCCTGCGGTGAAGCTGTCTGACAACTTTCAGAAGGCGCTGGGGCCGCGAGAAGAAATTGAGAAGTACCAACGACTGTTCGGACTGGCCGGAGTGGCCAATGTTCCGGTTCTCACCTAAGGCATTCTGGTCTAAGACAGATCCGCGATTTTTCTCGATTGGATAGCAACTCGGATAGTGGCACTGCCATCCCACCAACAGCGAGCAGCAACAGTAGAGGCATCACAGGGCACGATGCTTTGCTACTGCGTAACTTGGGTGGTGGCGGCGGGAAAGGCCGCTGGCCCGAAGGCCATCGCTACAGGGACCTGTACTTTGGAGCTAAAGGCTTTTACACAACAATGTGCTGGCTACACTTGCAAAAGGGACAAAGGGACCTAGTACAATTATGGATGTGACCCTTGGGAAAAACAGGCCACTCGAAAGTGTCAGGAAGGCAGCGCTTTGCCACTTGCTTCCCCTGTCTCAATATCTGGCGCTTGCGGGAGTGCTAGCCCTTTATAGTTTTCCGGTTCTGGCGCAAACTGAGCAACCCTCCACCGCCGCGATTGCCAATCCCAATCTACCCGATGTACCAACTCCGTCTAGTAGCGCGGAATCGCTGCCGTCGCAAACGCAGCAAGCATCAGCCGGGATGGTCAGTGGGCGAGTAATCGATCAATCCGGAACGGCCGTGGTGGGAGCGCATGTGACGCTAACCGAGGCGCCTCCGGTGATCCAGGTGAAACAAGAAGTGGTGTCTGGAGAAGATGGTCAATTCCGGTTTGAGAGCGTAACACCTGGGGCTTTCCAACTGACGATTGTGGCGGACGGTTTCGCTACACAGACATCGGGGGGTACGCTGCGGGCGGGAGAAGCTTGCACGGTGCCACAGATTACTTTGGCGCTGGCGACAGAAGTGACGCAGGTGCACGTAGCGCTTTCCACAATAGAAATTGCGCAAGAGGAACTGAAGGAGCAAGAAAAGCAGCGGGTGTTTGGCGTGCTGCCAAATTTTTATGTGAGTTATGTGGCGTCGGCGGCGCCGTTGACATCGAAGCAGAAATTCGGACTGGCGTGGAAGAACACGATCGATCCGGTGAATTTCGGGATCGTGGGTGTGATTGCCGGTGTGAACCAGGCTACCGACCGGTTCGATGGGTACGGGCAGGGCGTGGACGGCTACGCCAGGCGCTATGGCGCGGCCTATGGCGATTTTGTGGTGGGAAACTTTGTTGGTGGGGCGATTCTGCCGTCGTTGTTCAAGCAGGACCCGCGGTATTTTTATAAGGGCACGGGGTCGAAGAAGTCGCGGGCGTTGTATGCGATTTCCATGGCGGTGATGTGCAAGGGCGACAACGGGCACTGGCAGGTGAATTATTCCGGGATTCTGGGGAGCCTGGCGGCGGGCGGAATTTCCAATCTTTATTATCCGGAAAAAGAACGCAGCGACGCCGCACTCACCTTTGAAAACACGCTGGTCGGAATCGGGGCGAGCGCCGCGGTGAATCTTCTGCAGGAATTTGTTCTGCGCAAAGTCACACCAAACATTCCGTAGTTTGCGATATTCCCCTCTGAATTTTTTACTACTTCCTTACAAACACGATAGGATATTGCGGCATGCTGACCAACTTTGAAGATGTTGGGGTTATATTTTTGTGCGTTGGACTGGCGATGGTGTTCCTGTGGGGACTGCGCTGGCTGTGGCCGAGCGCAGGGCGGCGGATCCACAACGACATCATCGGGTGGCAAATCAGCGTTATCGGGACGACCTACGCGGTAATCATCGGGTTCATGCTGTATGCAGTGTGGACCACGTTTCAGGTGGCAGAAATCAACGCGGATAATGAAGCGAATTGCGTGGTGAATGTATTTCGACTCGCGGACGGACTGCCGGAGACGTCGCGGCAGCAGGTGCATCAACTGGCGCGCACGTACGCGGACGTGGTCATCGATCAGGAATGGCCAGCGATGCAGCGCGGCGAAGCAAGTTCCGCGGGTCACGCAATTCTAGAAAATATGTGGACGACGTTAACGCAAGTAAAGCCTGGCAACTTCGCCGAGCAGACGAGCTTAAGCCTGACGCTGACGGAACTCTCGAACATGACGCGCTACCGGCGGGTGCGGGTGCTGCAGAGCGAATCGAAACTGCCTGGGATTTTGTGGGTGGTGATGATCCTGGGCGGGACGATCACGATCGTGTCGTCCTGTCTATTTGGCACGGACAATTTCAAGCTGCACGTGGTGCAGGTGTTTTCGTTGACTTTGTTGACATCGCTAACCCTGGTGGCGATTGCGGACATTGACCGGCCGTTCCAAGGCGCGGTGCACGTGCAACCGGCGGGCTTCGAACATGCTAGGGAGACGTTCAAGCATCTGGCACTCGATGCGCATTAATTGCCATTTGTTTCCTTTCGAAGCAAATTCGAGAGTGGAAGATGTGCGCGCTAGCGAGGCAGCAGGTCGCGAGCGATGATGGTGCGCTGGATTTCGCTGGTGCCTTCGTAGATGGAGATGACGCGGGCATCGCGGTACATGCGTTCCACGTCGGATTCGCGGGAATAGCCCTGGCTGCCGTGGATTTGGACGGCTTTGTAGACAACGCGGTTGACCATTTCGCTGGCGTAGAGTTTGGCGCGGGAAGCGGCGGAACCCATGCTGGCTCCGGCGTCTTTGAGGAACGCGGCATTGTAGGTGAGGACGCGGGCGGCTTCAAGTTCGGTGTGCATATCGGCGAGCATCCACTGGATGGCTTGAAATTCGCCGATACTTTTGCCGAAGGCTTTGCGACTGCGGGCGTATTTGGTGGATTCGTCGAGAGCACCTTGCGCGAGGCCCAGGGCTTGAGCGGCGATGCCGATGCGGCCGTTATCGAGCGCGCTGAGTGCGATCTTCAGGCCTTGGCCTTCTTCGCCGAGGCGGTTCTCTGCCGGAACTAAACAATCATTCAGAATAATTTCGACGGACGGCGAGGAGCGCTGACCCATTTTGTCTTCGTGGCGGCCGACTTTGAAACCGGGGAAGGTGGGCTCGACGAGGAAGGCGGTGATTCCCTTTCCGCCGGCGGCGGGCTGGGTTTTGGCGAAGATGATGAAGACGCCGGCGTGGGAGCCGTTGGTGACCCAGGTTTTTGTGCCGTTTAGGCGGTAGTGGGTGGGAGAAATATTTGCGGAAGACTTCTGGCTCGCGGACTCGCTGGGCCGGCTAGCAGCCGGCGCTACCGGAGGTGCCGTGGAGGCGGGTGTGGAGTTTGCGGCCTTGGCCGCGGTCGCGCTTGAAGTGGCGGGTGCCGTTGCGGTTGTTAGCTCGGTTGTCGTTGCGGCTTCGGTTGCTGGCGCGTTTGTGGTGGGGTTGACGTTTGCCGTGTGAGGGATGGCGGTGGATTGGATGTTGGCGGCGTCGGAGCCGGCTGCGGGTTCGGTCAGGCAGAAGGCGCCGAGGATTTCGCCGGAGGCCAGGCGCGGGAGGTAGCGTTTTTTCTGGGCGTCGGAGCCAAAGGCGAGGAGTGGAATTTGGACGGCGGAGTTGGTGACGGCGATGGCGGTGGACATGGCGGTGTGGACCCGGGCGACTTCTTCGAGCATGAGGACGTAGGAAATGGTGTCCAGGCCGGGACCGCCCCAGGATTCGGGGACGAGCATGCCGCAGCAGCCGAGTTCGCCGAGTTTCTGGATGGCGGCTAGAGGGAAATGTTCGGTGCGCTCCCAATCTTTGACGTGCGGGCGTACTTCGGAGTTCATGAATTGGCGAACGGTGTCGCGGATGAGGGATTGGTGGTCGGAGAAGGAGAAGTCCATGTTCGAAGTTCAGAATTCAAAGTTGAAGAGTTCAAAAGTTCAAGAGTTTAAGAATTCGTTCTCGTTTCGGTTTTAAATTATCTGTCGTAATACATAGAGAGGATAGCAGATATCAGTTGCGCTTGAACGGGCGCCATGTCGGCGCTGGCTCTGGGAAAAGAAAAGATAACGCTGAGGCCCAGAGGACGCGGAGTTACGCCGAGGAATCATGAGTCCCATTTACATTGGAGGCGCAGTTCGCTAGCCTAACGATTCCGGCGTGCGCCTTACCCCCAGCCCATAATATCGGGCAGGCCGGCAAGGAGCCCTTATGCCTACAAACCCGGTCCGCAAGACATCCGCGTCATCTTCGGCACGCAAAACGAAAACGAAACATCCGATACGGATTGTTCCCCTGCATCCAGTCGCACGAGCGGCGGCCGCGGCAGCTCCGCATTTGACGTATCGCAATGGACCGTTGCTGACGAACGTGGAAGTATTCACAGTATTTTGGGGAACGGCTTGGAAGAACGCGGCGAATGCGCCGCTGCTGCAGAAGATAAACGAGTTTTTCACGTATGTGCTGACCAGCGCGCTGATCGATCAACTGGGAGAATACAGCGTGCCGGGGAAAACGATTGGCCATGGAACATTGCGGGGAACTACGACGGTTACCGAGTCGGAGCCGGGCACAACCATTGATGACGCGGGAATCCAGTCGTTTGTGCAGCAGCAGATTACGGCGGGCACGCTGCCGGCGAACAATGCGAACAGCCTTTACTTTGTGTATTTGCCACCGGGGACGACGGTGACCGCGAGTGGGTCGGCTTCGTGTAAGGATTTTTGCGGATATCACGATGCGACTCCAGGCGGAATTTATTATGCAGTGATGCCGTATCCAGGGTGTAGTGGGTGCCAGGGAGGATTGGCGACGCTCGATGCGCTGACGTCGACCTCGTCGCACGAATTGTGTGAGGCGATAACGGATCCGGTGCCGGGACAGGGTTGGTACGACGATACGAATGGAGAGATTGGGGATATTTGCGCGTGGAAGACGAAGAGTTTGGGAGCGTACACGGTGCAGTTGGAG
>JBAVNY010000812.1:0-4683 GCA_049691535.1 Candidatus Acidiferrum sp. | reverse complement strand
CCAGAGAAGAACGGCATTAACGACCGGGCTCAGATTTCCGGCGATGGATCCACGGAAGTTTCAGGACCCTGACCAACAAGCGCCCTATATATAAGGATATGAACGCTAGGAGAGCGGCTTTGAAGGCGACGTAAAAGGATGCTTCTGGGACGTGAAACTGCCCCGAAGCGGCTTTCGTTTAGTTTTGCGACCAGATATTCAACGGCCGCAAGTACAACTAACCAGAAACAAAGAAGATAACTGAGGAGAAAGCGTTGGAACGGATCGAGGAGGAAGCAAAATTTTGGGCGGTAGCGACCCCACTTTGAGCGGCTTGGTCAGCCGCCCAACCGCCACGGGCGTCGGGGGTCGCTACCGCCCAAGTTGTCCAACAGACCTCCTCGCTCCGTCGCAAGCAGAACTGCAAGAGTATCCGTTAGGAATTCTGAATCACATCAACTCGAGGAGAACAAGGTATGGCTCTCATTCCGAAGGTCGAACCGAAGCAAGAAAAGAAAGTAGTCTCAGCACGTCTCGACGAGGAAGCACACACAATGCTTCAGCGCTTTGCGGCCTTCCTTGGAGGCGCGACCCACGAGTACATCATCGGCGAATCCCTGAAACGCCTCTTCCGTCGAGACAAAGAGTCCAACGAGTGGCTTGAGAAGAACCACACTGGTTCAACTGCAGCTTCTGACATCCAACGCTGGAAGAAGCGCAGGCGCTTTCTGATGAGGAGTTGGTCGAGAGGCTTGTATCTGTGCGGGGCGTCGGCACGTGGAAGGTGGAGATGTTTCTGATTTTTCGTTTGGGCAGGCCGGATGTTCTTCCCATACACGATCTTGGGGTGAAAAAAGGCTGGTCGGTGGCTTACGGAAAAAAGCACATGCCGAAGCCGCAAAGTGACCAATAAGATTCGAGCACGCAAGGCGCGGAAGAAGCATAAGAAGAAAATTCTGGTGCTGCGAAAACCGAAGAGCAACAAAGTACGAGCAAAATATTCTAGAATCTAGCGTGAAAATTTGTAGTGCAGTTGAGGAAAAAAGAAAAGCCCCGCCGACTTAGGACGGGGCTTTCCACTTCGCAGCAACAATGGGCGTCGCCGCGCTTCCTTTAGTTAGTTGGTGATGGTGACGACCAGCGGAATCACCTTGGCCGCTGTGCCGGCCCCGGCAGATGCATTTACGTTCACCACGTAGGTGGCGCTTTGCGGCGTACTTGGCGTGGTCGGAGTGGTGGGCGTGCCGGAACTGCCCCCACAACCAACGCCGTACAATCCGAGCACTAGCAGAGCGGCTACGCCCAGCAACGTCTTCAAGCGCTTGCGCCGAACAAACGGCAGAAGCAGGCAGGCGAACGCGATCGGAGAAGCGAGAGCCCAACCGGGTTCAACTTCGGCCGCGCTTGCGGTTACCGTCTTCGCGTTCACGGTGACTTTCACGGTGGTTGGATTGATGCCATCCAGAGTCACCGCCGCTTGTGCAACGCTGCAGGTGATGTTCGACGGGACGGTTCCGCAAGAGAGTTGAACGGTCTGCGTTGAGCCGCCCAGCGGAATCACGTTGATTGCGGCGGTGCCACTCTGACCGGCTTTGACAGTCAGGTTAGGAGGTTGAGGCTGCAGCAGGTAGTCCGCGATCATTTCCGTGATTGGGGTGGAGACAGACGAGGTCAACACGTTGTCGCCGGCATAACTGGCGGTGATGTTGTGCAGTCCGGCGGCCAGGGTGCTGATCGGCAGGGTGGCAGTGCCGGTGCCATCGAGGTTGGCGCTGCCAATTGCGGTGGCGCCATCGATAAAGACAATCTTTCCTGTGGCGACATATTGACGGACGTCGGAGCTAACTTGGGCGATGAGGCTGACGGGCGTTCCAGCGACTGCACTGGGGACGTTCGCGGAAAGCGTGACGTAAGGAGGCGAATTCGCACTGATCGGCAGAAAATATTTGCCGAGAGAGGAATTGGTATTGCTGTCGCCGCTGAAATTCACGACCAGCGGATGGGTTCCTCCGGTGGTGAAGGTTACGGGAACGTCGTAAACGCCGATTTCCGCCACGGTGAGAGGAGTTGAACCGATGACTACCGGTGAACCGCTAGACAAATCGGTGACGGTCACGGTGCCGCCGTACGGAGCATAACCACCATTCTGAAAAGCGATCTGACCTGACAGATGGACGGGCACGTTTGGCACGGCGGTTCCGATGGGAAAGAAATCGGCGATCAGCGTGTCGGCTTTGGTCACGGTAAAGGTGTACGTGTTGGAAGTGCTGGCATCGAAGCTGGGATCGCCGGGGTAGCTGCCTTGCAGTTGATGCGCGCCCGCGGAAATCTGCGACGACGTTTGCAGGTAGGAGATGGTGCTGGACTGGCCGATGGGGTTTACGCCGGGGGCCACGAGTTGTTGGGAAGTTTCGCCGTAGTTCAAGGTGAGAGTGCTCGGCGTGAGATTTCCAGTGCCAGGATCAAACGAGACGGTGGTTGCCGGTTGTCCATCGGCAAGGAGTGCTACTTGACCGCTTGGATGACCTGCGCCGGAGTTACCGGTGACGATGACGCCGACCTGGACTTGCAATCCGTAAGCAACATTCAAAGGCGCGGTAGTAAACGAGCCGCCGCCGATTGCGCCGAGATAGGTCTTGCTGACTTCAGGAGTGACGGTGACCTGAACGGGACTGGATGTGCTGGCGTAGTATTTGCCGTCGCCACTGTAGCGCGCGGTCACGTTGTAGATGCCACCGGGTATGACCGTGGTGGAGAGATTTGCTTTGCTGGTAGGAGACGCGGGAGTGAGCGGACCTGCGCCCAGTCCAACGGTGGTCGCGCCGGTCGCCAGTAATGAAACGTTTCCGGTAGGTGCGGTACAGCCTGCACCGCTGCAGGTGACTGCCGTTGCTATGGCAACGGGCGAACCATGGACAACGGTTGCTGCCTGGCCCTTGGCCAAGGCGAGGGTTGCGGTCGAGCCCGCAGTGCTTGCGGCGGCGGCCCAATTGTTCACCAGCGCGTTGGCATCAAAGGAACCCAAACCGCTGGCCAGGTCGTAGCCGGGTCCAGCGCTATAACCCACGGTAGATTGGCCCGTCGGATCAGGCACTTTGTTATCGCCCGAGACGATGTCGTGATACACACCAGTCGTTGAGGCCAATTTGTAGAACACATAATTGGCCAGGCCTTGCGGTTGGCCGCCCATCTTCTGGTTGACGAGGGCCATGATTCCGGCTGCTGCCGGACTGGAGGCAGAGGTGCCGCCGAAGACGTAAAAATAATCTCCGTAGCTGCAACTGCTCAGAAGGCAAACGATGTAGCCGTCGTGAAGCGCGGCGGTAAGCGAGAAATCAGGAATGTCGCGCGCGCCATCGTTAGGAACCCCGGGAGCGGCCTGCCAGTTCGGTTTTGCGTAGATGCTGCTGACGCCTCCGCTGCCGGCCCACAATCCGCCCAATATTGGATCGTTAGAACTTTCATTCCAGACTTTTTCGGGGATGTAGCCGAGTGCGGACAAGCCGGTAGTTGGATCGCTGGAAGAGGCCCAGAAGGCGGTTGGATTGGCTACGTCGTCAAACTGCGAGCCGCCAACCGAAACGTTGTAGGGTGTGGAGGAGATTCCATTGACGGCCAAGCCACCACTGGCGTAGAGACCGCCTCCCGGCGCATCGCATCCTGCTCCGCCGTTATCGCCCGCGGAAACGAATGAGGTGATTCCTTGCGCCGCGGCTTGTTGCCACAGCGCTTTGTAGAAGGCGTTCCCTACGGTTCCTAGTGAAGCTTCGCAGGAGCCATAACTGGTGCTCATCACAGGAGCAATGTTGTTGTCCACGATGTAGCTCGCGGAAATGTCTACGCCGTCGGCGAAGTTGCTTTGCGACACGACAAACAAAATGGTCGCTTGCGGGGCCACGGCACCGGACCAAGTCACATCCAGCATCGCTTCGGTCATGTCTGCGATTTGCCCGGGGTCGTCGCCATTGACGATGACTTGCGGATCGTTGGGCACTAGGCCGAGGAGATTGCGGAAGTCGCGAACGTTCTGGACATCGATGTTGCTGCGGCCGACGATGGCAATGGATTGGCCTGCACCGGTAATTCCGGCGTCATAGAGAGGCTGAACGTTATAAATTTTCGCGAAGTCGGCGGGAGTCAGGTAGTGTCCGCCGTCGCCACCTTCGAAGTGGCCGGTCTTCTTGTTGAAGTGAACTTTTCCGCCCATGTAGGTGGTTTGCGCCCGAGGGTCGCTGTGTAGACGAACGACACCTTTCACTGCGGGTAGCAGCGCTGCGGGTATTTGCACGTCGGTGGAGTTGGAAATGAAATTTTTGCCGTTGTGCGTGTAGCTGTGCATCTCGGTGGAGAATGCCTGTTCGACCTGGCCTGCGGTTCCGCTGAATACGACGAAGCGGCGGCTCTGAGCGATGCCATGGACGGTGAGTCCTTGCTGCTCGAGCCAGTGCTGGACCTTGACGGCATCTTCCGCGGTGGCGCCGAATTGCTGGCCGTACTGCGCGGGGGTGAGCCACTTGTGGTACAGAGCCGATGAGCCATCATGTTGTGCTGCGAGCAGTTCATCTGCTGCCTGTTCTTGCTCGGGCGTTGCGGTCAGCATCAGCAACATGCGGCCAAGATTTTTTCCACCTGGCAGACGTCCGGAGTCGACACTAGCGTGCACATAAGGCGACGTGCTGCCCTCAATGGTGACGCGCTCTTCAT
>JBAVNY010000811.1:0-14771 GCA_049691535.1 Candidatus Acidiferrum sp. | reverse complement strand
ATCCTGATGTTGTGAAACTTCCGTACCGGCGCCCCAGCGATTGATGTCGCGTGGCGCTTTTGCTGGATCGCTGCCAAACAGAACCTCAAAAAATTCCTCGCGCGGATTTTCCGACGAGACTCCACGACGGATGTACCCGCCGCCTACATCGTCTTTACACGCCCAGAAGAACAGCAGACGCACGCGCGCGGTCATGATGTAGTTGTATTGCACGGTGCCTTGGGGCGCAGTGCGAATCCACTGCAGAGCTTCGTTAATTGGTTGGCGGTCAGAGGTGGCGCTGGTCTCGGAAGTTGTACCGAAAAAAATGACGAAGAGAAGTAAGCCGGGGAAGAAGAGGCGGCCTTTGGTCACGCTAGACCGCATCCGGGTGGCAGTTGCCAAGCGTTCAGGTCACATGTCATGGGCTGAGTCTAGCAGGCGGTTGTTACAACTGTTTGACCCAAATTTGAAATAATAAAAATATTCATGTAACAACCCATTATCGGCACTCCCTGCATAGTGCTGTCTGAGCATCGCGTTGTTTGCCAGCTTGAAATCGTAAGCGTATCGCCGAGTCGAAATCCTGAAAGAGGTCTTTGATGGATGAACGCCCGCGCCGAGAGTCCGCTGAAACCGCGCCAACACCTGCTGGATCCAAGCTCACCTTAAAAGCCGCTCTTGCCCGCCTCTTCCTCCAACCCCGAATCTATCTTTTACAGCGATGGAACTGGAAGTCCGCCGTTACCAGTTCGGCCTTCCGCGCCGTCCGCTTCTTCTGCGTGAACCTTTCTGGCGGGGTTCAAGCTGCGCGCGCAGCTTTTTTGACCGAACTGGTTTTTCGCGGTTTCACATCGGGCTTCTACGGAGCGCTTACCGAATCGTTTCGAGACGTCGAACCACCTCTCGCGGGTGCCCTGGCCGTGATGCTGATGCTGCCCATCGCCAATCATTCGCTGGAGTTTCTGGTGCACTGGATGCGCGGCACGCAAAGGCTTGGCGCCAGCATCATCGCCAGCATGATTTTCACGGCCTTTTCCACGCTGTTCAATTGGTATGCCATGCGGCGCGGCGCATTCATCGTCGGATCGGGGAAGGCTTCTCTCGGCGCGGATTTAGTGCGCATTCCGCAATTACTTTGCGACTTTGTCAGCGGCGTGCCGCGATGGATTGCCGCGCGGAGTCCGCGGCGTCCGCCTTCCACGGTGACGTCTCCAGAGCGCTCGGTATGACGACGCGAATCGACGCTGCCGGATGGTGACTGAGTTTGTGCCGGCGATCCCGGAAGAGAAGAGGAAAGAAGGAAAAGGATAACGCAGAGACGCAGAGTGCGCGGAGAAGGCGCAAAGGAAACAAAGAGGGATTCGGCTTTTGCTTGGGGCTTAGGTTTTCTTGTGCCGGCTGGCGAACTGTTTTGTGTCGAATCTGTCACGGCAGACGGAACGAACTTTGATACGCGAGTCATCGATTGGTAACACGACCTACTTACTTTGAACTTAACAGCATGCTGCCTGCCGTCAGCGATACGGTGAAGGGAGCAAGTCATGACTGGTTGCAAGACGCGCGTTCATAAATTCGAAAAGCACGCCGACGTTTTCTCGCGATTTCGATGTGGTGTGTCGTTGCACAGCCACACCATGCATTCCAAGGAATACCTGGGCCGCTTGCCGACGTACATCGCCAAGTTTCCTATCGGCTCGTACATTCTCGAACGAGAAATTGGCCGCCTGCATTTGTACGAAGGGCGTATTTTCGATTTCAAGAAAGTGTATTGGACGCCGCCGCTATCTCCGCGGGAAGCTCACGAGCTGGAAAAACAGCAGATTAAGAAAAACCTGGGCTTGCGCGCGCTGGTTTCGCTTTCCGATCACGACAATGTCGAGGCAGGACTTCATCTACGGATGTTGGCGGGCACCTCGCGGGCTCCGGTCTCGGTTGGGTGGACCGTTCCCTTCGAGCAAACAGTGTTTCACCTGGGAATTCATAACTTGCCGGCCGATCGCGCCAACGCCTGGATGCAAGAACTCGCGGCATTCACTGCAGATCGTGAACCCGCAACGCTCCGTTTCCTTCTCGAGGAGCTGAACGCCGACCCGGCGGTACTCGTGATTCTCAATCATCCTTACTGGGACGCGGAAAGCGTTGGTCCAGCAGCTCATCGGGACGGGCTCAAGAGTTTCCTGTGTCAGCATTTGATTCACGCATTGGAACTCAATGGCATGCGCTCGCGTCGCGAGAACCGTGAAGTCTTGAAGCTCGGTGGGCAGATCGGCTTGCCGGTCGTATCGGGCGGAGATCGCCACGGGTGCGAACCGAATGCCACGCTGAATGTCACCACGGCGGCAAACTTCGACGAGTTCGTGGACGACATCCGCCAAGGCCATCACAGCGAAATTGTTTTGATGCCGCAATTTTTCGAGCCCTTGCAGTTGCGCTTACTCGAGAACGCGTGGCACGCCATGGCGAATGCTCCCGGAGAATTCGGTCGGCGGCACTGGATGTCCCGAATTTTTATTGAAGACGAATGCGGTGCCAAACCGCTCTCGCAATATACCGGCACAAGATTTCATCGGGTGATCGATAAATTTCGTTGGGTGATGGGGCTGGTAGCCAACCCGGTATTGCGCCCCGCACTGAGACTACCTTTTCGGGGGAACGAAGAAGGAGGGTTATGACCTCCACGCCGCGCGTGGCACTTTTCTGCGAGACATTTCACGAGATTAATGGCGTCGCACTGACTTCGCGGCAACTGGTCGCGTTTGCGAAGCGCCACGATCTGCCCTTGCTTGCCGTTCACGGAGGTCGCACCAGGCAGCGCGTTCAGGAAGGCAGCGTCACTCGCCTTGAACTTACCCGCGGTTGGGCCAGTGTCGGAATCGAGAGTGACCTCGAATACGATTTCCTGTTGTGCCGTTACCTGCCGCAAATTCGCAAAGAGTTAACGGCCTTCCGCCCCGACGTTATTCACGTCACCAGTCCCGGAGAATTGGGCCAGCTCGGTGTTTACCTCTCGCGCAAATTTAAAATCCCGCTGGTCGCCTCGTGGCACACCAATTTCCATCAGTTCGCTGCGCGCCGCCTGCAAAAATTGCTCAGCTTTTTGCCTGACAACATCGCGAATCCGGCTGTGGCGTGGTTGCAACGCCAAGGCCTGCGATTGCTTCTGTGGTTTTACGGGCTGGCGGACACCACGCTAGCCCCAACCGAGCCACAAGTTCAGTGGCTTGAAGAAACGCTGAAGAAGCCGTGTTTTCTGATGCCGCGCGGTGTGGATGGCGAGCTATTCAACAGCAAGCATCGCACCGTGACTGACGACATGCTGCGCCTGGGTTTTGTCGGCCGCGTTACTCCGGAAAAAGGTGTGCGTCTTCTGGCTGAAATTGAAAAGGGATTGGTAGCCGCTGGATTGCAGAACTTTCGCATCATCGTGGTTGGCGATGGCAGCGAGATGCGCTGGCTCAAGTCTCATCTCAAACACGGCGAATTTGCCGGCGTACTGCATGGCCAAGCGCTTGCGACCGTCTACGCGAATATGGACCTCTTCGTCTTTCCGTCGCGAACCGATACTTTCGGGAACGTTATTCAGGAGGCCGCTGCCTCCAGCGCGCCTGCGGTGGTCACGGATGAAGGCGGACCCAAGCAACTGGTGGTGCCCAACGTCACGGGGCTTGTTGTGCACACCAATGCAGATTTCGTTGCAGCGGTCTTAGAACTCGCGCGCGATCGCGAACGCTTACGCCGGATGGGCGCTGCGGCTCGCGAAAAGGTCTCAGGCTCGTCCTGGGATGCAGCGTTTGATATGACCTACAAGGCTTACCGCTATTGCGTGTCCGACGAAGCCGCAGCGGCTCAAGTTAAAAAAGTTTCGGTCGCCAAGCGGCAACAGACATCGCTTTTGTATTAACCGCGCAGCAAAACTCAATCGGCGTACCGATTTTATCTAGATGTCGCAGGAATTTCCCCGGCTCGAAATTCCGTCCATGGGCCGGCTTTCATGTCACGAAGATACGGTTCTTGCCACGCATAACCGGGATGCGCCGCGAGGAACGGTTTGGCAATGAAGTCTGCGCCACACGGATGACCCATGCGCGCCACCAGTCGCATCTGCTTCGCCATGTTGGAGTCCGCCGCTTTGCCTTGCACCGCTCCGCCAGGATAATTTGGACCCCAAGCCCAGATGGCTACGCCGCGCTCGGATGCATCCACATGCCCGCACAACACGCGTTCGTTGGACTCTGATTTTTTCTGGAACGAATCGATGTGGTCGCCAAGCATTTCCTGCGCAAGCGTGACATCGATCTTTCCTTTGTTCTGATCGAGCAGCTCTTCCCAGCGCGCCCGTCGCGCATTCGGTGAGGTTTCCATATTCTTTGGATCGAATTCGCGCGCATCCTCTTTAATGACCTTGGGATCGCGGGCCCAGTTTGATCCGGCGAACACGCCGTCTTTCGTTCGCCACAGTTTATAAGCTTTCAGTCCAAGCTCGAGTTGCGCAATCTCGCCGGTTTTGCGATCGCCCAAAAGCCAATCGTTCGCGTAGCCGCCATTATTTCCATCCAGCATAATCTTGGTGTAATCGTCGATCGTCCCGGCATACTGCAACGCTTTGCGAGCACGTACGAATTCCGCTATGCCGTTTGGGTCCCAGCCCTCGAACTGCGTGATGGTTGTTTCCGTCACCATTAAGCCATCGCTGTTGATCCCAAAATCGTCATCACTCACGATCACGCCGGGAAATCCGTCCATCAACATGCGGAAGCCTTTAGTCGGCTTAATGTCGAAAATGATGCGCCACCGTTCGCCATTCACGTAACTGGTCCAATTGTTGTGCGCAATCACGATCTGGCCGTCTTTGGTCCAGCTTCCCGTGGCCACAAACGCGCTACAGTTGCCGGGACTTTTCAGATTCGGCGCGTTCGCTGCCTTTTCATGCTTGTTCAGCCACGGTACGTAATAATCCGGCAATTCTTCGAACGCGTTGAAAGCCACGATGTCGTATACATCCAGATTTGAGCCGGTCCTCATATTCAAGCCTGTCGCGATTCCTTGCAGTTCCTGCTGATATTCCGGATCGATTTTGGGCCAGAGCATGGTGCGCGCGGCTTCGCGAAAGAAGGGCCAGTCGCGCTTGGTGGAGTGCATCATGCCGTTGGTCACTGCCGGGAAGGCATCTTCAATTTCCGGGGCTAACAAATATCCGTGCTGGAAACCGATCTCGGCGGGATCGCCTTCCAGATGCACGTAGACCCATCCGCCGCGTTCCATGCGATAGCTGCCCTTCAAACGAGGGTCGCGATCGTGGGCCTGCTCCAGGACGGCGTCTCGCTCGTTTTTGGCTGCGGCCGCGTCTCCGGTCGAGCGCCCTGCAAGCCAAAGCAACACCGCGCCCGCAACTACAATCAGTACGGCGGCAAATCTGCGAACACTGGGAGACATTAATTTATTCCTCCGTGGCTAGGGCCACTGGCCATCCGATGGAAAATCATACCTTGTGTGCGACCGGCATCGAGAACAAATGTGGACGGCGCGCCGTCAGACGCCCGCTGAAATCGCACGGTCAGTCCTTCATCCGGGATTTCGAACGTATCCTTCGCTACCGGCACAAGTAATTTTCCTTGCAGCTCGCTGGATCGGCGAAACGAACCAGCGCCAAAGAGTCCGGCAACCTGCAGTTTCTCTCCCGTCATACTGAAGCGGTACGAGACTCCCAACTCATCACTCCAGTAGTCAGCCGCGTATTGTTGCAACTCCGATGCGTTCATCGGAATTTGCGGTCGATGCTTGGGATTTTCGTCGGGATCAGCATCATTCGCTTTCGCCTCCTTCGGTCGCAGCACCGGTGCCAAATAGATGTCTACTACCTGGTCCGCACGCTTTTCCGGATTGGAGTCGGATCGGTTACACAGGCACACCACCGAAAAATGCTGCTCGGGAAAACGTAAGAGTTCCGCTCGATAGCCGCCCCAGGAACCACCATGACGAACCGTTGGCAAACCCCGATACTTGCCGATAACCAGTCCTTTCGCATACGAAACACTCTTCCCGGAATTCAGTGTGCCCCGTTGCTGAATTTCCTGCAACAATGCTTTGCCGCCTACTTGCGCCGAGTAGAAATTTTCGTCCCACTTCAGCAGGTCGCCAACGGTGGTATGAACCGCGCCGTCACCCGTTTGCTCAAAGTACGAAACGTCCAGAGTGAAGCCTGCATTATGTTCTATGGGGTCGTAGGCCACGGCCCGGTTGGGGATTAGCAGCGTGTGCGAATCTCGATACTGCGTGTGACTCATGCCGAGAGGATTAAAAATATTTTCAGCCGCGAAATCTCTAAGACTTTGGCCACTGACCCGCTTCGCGATTACCGAGAGCAAAAAGAATCCAGTGTTGCTGTAGAGCCAGTCGGAACCAGGGTCGAAATCCAGCGTTTTTTGGTGAGTGATCAGCGCCAGCGCTTCATCGTCGGTCGTTACACTGTCCGTGTTGACGCCGGAGAGTTGGAAAAGTTCTAGGTAATCGCGCAGGCCGCTGGTGTGATTCAGCAGATTCAGAATAGTGATCTTTTTACCGTAGTCTGGTAGCTCCGGAATGTATTTGCGGACATCGTCGTTGACGGACAGCTTCCCTTGTTTTTCAAGCAGCAGAATACTGGCGGAAGAAAATTGTTTGGATGTGGAGCCGATGTCGAAAACGGAATCCGGGGTGAGCGGGAGACTCTGCTCTAAATTCGCGAGGCCGTAACCGCGCGCAAAAACCAGTTTTCCATCACGCGCTATAGCCACCGCGCAGCCGGGCGTACCACCCTTGCTGAAATCGGCAAACACTTCGTCGACGGCCGAAGCCAGCGAATTGTGCTGCTCCTGTGCGTAACAAGTGCCGCCGCTAAACAACAGAACGAACAAAATACAACTAAGGCGCGGTGCGGCGCGAAATGAGTTCATGGTGAGCCTCGGAATGATGCACGAGTCTACTCACATTCGCGCAAGCTCTCAACTTCTCGAAACCTGCCAACTCGGCGCGGCGCGGCAGCATGCAAGGAGCGCTCATCTCTGATACATTCACAAAATGCTGACTGCCATCACTCGTTCCGTAAGCCCGGCTCTGGCTGACTGCGAATTGAGTTTTATTTCCCGACAGCCTATTGATATGGAGAAGGCGCGCGCACAACACCATGCCTACGAAGAAGCCCTGGCGAAATTGGGCGCCCGGGTCATTTCGTTGCCCGCAGAACCGGGGCTTCCCGATTCTATGTTCGTTGAAGATCCTGCGATTGTTTTGGAAGATGTGGCCATCATTTGCCCGTTGGGCACTGAGACGCGACGCAAAGAGGCTCCGTCGCTGGCAAGCGCGCTGGAGAAATTTCGCAAACTCGCGTACGTGAAATTGCCCGGCCTGCTTGAAGGGGGAGACGTCCTGCGAGTCGCGAGACATTTGTATCCGGGCATTACTCAACGCACAAATCCTGAAGGCATACGACAGCTTGCGGTGATCGCGGAGCATCACGGCTACGATGTGACAGCCATTCCGGTAACGGGCTGCCTGCATCTGAAATCGGCAGTCACCTACCTGGGCAAAAATATTCTTCTTGCCAATCGTGCGTGGTTCGACTGGAAGCGTCTCGAGGGCTTTGACTGGATCGACGTCGATCCGGCGGAGCCGCACGCCGGCAATGCTCTAGCGATTGGCGACACCGTTATTTTTCCGGCTTCGTTCCCGCGCACCAAAGAACGTATCGAGGCCAAGGGCTTTGCAGTTTTGTCGCTGGATATTGCGGAGCTGCAGAAAGCGGAATCTGGACTGACTTGCTCCAGCTTGATCTTTGAAGCGCCACAATAATCGCCAATCTCTCAACAACTCTTATTTCAAAAGAAAGCGGCCACCCTCGTGTTGGGAGTGGCCGCCGGAATTGCCGCAACTTGGATCCGCGGTTTAGTTGGTCAGTTCTTCCACGCTACGTGCCAGGAAAATTGGCTGGCCATTGCTGGGATTCTTCAGAACTAATCCCACCACGCGCAGATTCAACGCCGTCGTTCCCGTCAGGTCCGTCAAGCTGTTAAGGCCTCCGAGATATTTCGTGAACGGATTGACCTGTACCGTAACCGGCCCGCTGAACAGCACGCCCGCCAAGCCATTCGAATTGAACTGGAACGTGCCTGCGGATGTGTCCGTTTGGCCAACCACCAGCGTGCCACTGTGACCGGAGTGACGCAATACCACGCGGTTCACCGTTATTTGGCCGTTGCTGAATGGTCCGGCAATGCTGATGTGTTGTCCCGGAATCATTTCGCGGGAGTTGAACAGGAAGCTGCCGTAGTTGTTGTGCCACCAGTGAATGAAATATTTCTCGTTGCCGGTTAGATTAATCGTCGAGAGTTGGCCGGTCGTGAATCCTGTTCCGCTCGGCAGCACTCCGCGGACAAACATGTCGAAATCCGTGGCAGCTCCGGTTTGCGGTTCCACGAACGTCACCAGGCCGCCCGCCCAGAACTTGTCCTGCGACTCGATGGCCACGGTATCGGCAAGGAATGTGGCGGTGGTGCGATCCAACGTGCCGGAAATTTCCACGATGGAATTTGTCGTTAAACTGTTGATGGTGTCGTTGCCTTCCCACTCGGTCTGCTGCGTGGTATTCACCGTGAACTGGTGCCCAAAGGGGCCCTGAATCACGAACGAATTGCCACTAGCGTTCACGCTCACGACGCCGGCATCGAATTCATCGATGTACGCGTCGGCATCCGCTGGGGTGATAGCTTTCAAATCGAGCGTCGGCGTAATCTGCCCAGTGATCTGTCCATTCGAATCGACCGCTACGGACTGCTTGATATCGAACTCAAACTTGAGCCCGATGATATCGCCGCTCGAGACCACCAGAGGCTGAGCCAGATTGATGGTGACTTGCGATTGCGTCAGGCTGAGTTGCGGATTCGAATTCGAAGTTGAATCCAGTGAACTGATGGTCGGCCGGGTTGGCGGTGTCGTCTGCGGATTTGCCACGTTCAAATAATTGATGGCCGGATTCGCCAGCGTTGCGGTGACCTGGGTGTAAGTTCCCGCGGGAATGGTATTGATATCCAATAATGTGTGCAGCCCGTTGAGCCGCGCAAAATCTACGGTCTGCGTTCCGGCAAGAATCGGATACGTGTTGGTGCCGTCAGAAACGGTCAAGCCAGTGATGTCCACGCGAAACGAAATCACGCTGGGAAGAGGAGCATCTGTTCCGGTGACAAACACACTGCCCGACTGCGCCGACGTGGTTGTTGTCGACGTCGAACTGGTACTGCCGCCACCGCAACCACAAATCGTTGCAGCGAGCGCAAGCGCACCTAACCCTTTTGCCCACTTTTCGAAGAACATTTTTTTCTCCTAAATTGAAAATCTGCTTTGGACTTTCCCCGTGGCAACAGTGCTGGGGACCACTATCGCCGTCACATCCCGTGGTGAATTGAACCCTGGTATCTGGAAAATGTTGCGGCGCTTAAGCTGTTCAGAATCAGGCACATTGATGGTTGGTTTTAGTACCACAAGGGATGGCTGATGCAGAGGTGGCTTCAGAGGCCTGTTTCCCGCCCCGACACACGCAAAATTGCCGCGCCAAGTTTTCTGCTAGAAATCGCGGATCCGTATGCTATGTTATTTGCGTATGTTGGCTACCGCCACGAAGCGAATGCTTTCTATCCCGATGGGGTCGAAGTCTGTCACGACGACGACCGCTACGACTAAGTCTATTAAGACTACGACTAAGTCGACTACCATCGCTTCGGGCTTCGGGAGAAACAGCTAGCCAGCTAGAAAGTTTCCAACCCACCGCCAGAAGCGAAACTGGCGGTGGGTTTCTTACTTTAAGCCCCCCGCCAGAGACGCTCCAGCGGAAATCTAAGGAGCGGCCCTCACATGAGCCCGGAACATCAGGAAGTGAATCTCGAGTCGTCAGAAACAGAAGGTGACTTATCGCCTTACCTGCTTGCGGCCCGAAACCCACAGGCTGAATCGGTGTCTGCCACGGATCTTGCACGCAAGAAGATTGTGGCATTTAAGTTTGGCGGCAGTTCTCTTTTAGGTTCGGATCGTTTGCTGCATTCCGCGCGCATTGTGAAAAATGCCGCTGAGACTTCTTCGGTGATCGTTACCGTTTCTGCGATGAAGGGTGTTACCGACCGTTTGCTGCGTGTGGCCCAGCACGTTGCCAGTGGTGAATGGGAAAAGGCCGCGCGTGAAGCGGAGCACATCGTGCAACTGCACCTCGATACTCTGCACGATCTGCATTTGCCGCAGGAAGATCGGGACCGCGTCGCGTATGAATTGAAACTCTTGAGACGCGACCTGCTTCACGAAACGCAAAAACGCGGGCACAAGGCGTGTGATGCGATGGCCCTTGATCGGATCGCCTCCTTCGGCGAACGATTCACGTCCCGTCTGTTTGCAGCCGCGCTCGAGAAGCTGGATTGTCTCGCGGTGCCTGTAGCTTCTTCAGACTTCGTGTTAACCTGCGACCACTTCCAGAACGCCCAGCCGCATATGGAGCAGACCAAGTGGCGTGGCCGAGACGTTTTATTGCCGCTTCTGGACGCGGGGATCGTTCCGGTAGTGACTGGTTTCATTGGGGCCACGCAGGATGGGCGCATCACCACCTTGGGGCGCAACAGTTCGGACTTTTCGGGAGCGATTGTTGCCCACGTGGTAGACGCGGCGGAACTGGTAATCTGGACCGATGTGGACGGCATTTACACGGGCAATCCGCACGTTTCCGGGGACGCACAATTGCTTCACGATATGACCTACGACGAAGCGCATGCCTTGGCCCTCGCCGGCGCGAAGGTTTTGCATCCGCAAGTTTTGCCGCTCGCCGCGGAGAGGGGCATGACTGTCTGGGTGCGCAACACATTTAAGCCGCAGCAGCGCGGCACGCGCATTGGCGCGAATTCCAAGGGAGGTGTAGCGTGAGCGCTCGACATAGCGGAAAGAAATGGCGTGCCGGTGTTCTGGGCGCCACGGGAATGGTAGGCCAGCGCATTGTCAAGTTGCTTGCGGATCATCCCTGGTTCGATCTCACCGCAGTAGCAGCCTCCGAACGCTCCATGGGCAAGAAATATGTCGAGGCCACGCGCTGGCATCTGGAAGGGCCGGTCCCTGAAGAAGCCGCCGATCTCGTGGTGAAAGATCTGGAGCCCACGCTTGATTGCGATTTTGTGTTTTCGGCGCTTGACTCTTCTGTGGCGGGAACGGCGGAAGAACAGTTCGCCAAAGCCGGCTATCCGGTGGTCAGCAATTCCAAGAATCACCGCATGGATGTGGATGTTCCGCTGCTCATTCCTGAAGTGAATGCGTCGCATCTTGCTGCAATTGCTGTGCAACAGAAAAATCGTGGCTACGATACGGGATTCATCGTGACCAATCCGAATTGCTCGACCGCGGGTCTCGTTTTGGTTTTGAAGCCGCTGGCTGATGCGTTTGGCTTGGAGAAAATATTTGTCGTTACTATGCAAGCTGTGTCCGGCGCGGGTTATCCTGGAGTTCCATCGCTCGACATTCTCGGCAACGTTGTGCCTTTCATCAGTGGCGAGGAAGAGAAGATGGAAGCGGAGCCGCAGAAGCTTCTTGGAAAATGGGATGGCGCGCGATTTATCGGTGCCGGTCTGGGGATCAGCGCGCACTGCAATCGCGTGCCGGTGATTGATGGGCATATGGAATGCGTGTCGTTGCGTCTGAAGAAGACCGCCACGCTGGATGAAGTCGCCGAAGCGCTGCGCAACTTTGAGGTTGCTCCGGAACTAGCTGCGCTGCCGACGGCGGTTAAGCATCCAGTCGTGGTTTCCGGTCTGGACGATCGCCCGCAGCCGCGCAAAGATGTGAACGAAGGCCATGGCATGGCTGCCGTTGTTGGCCGCGTGCGGGAGTGCCCGCTGCTCGACGTAAAGCTCACGCTGCTATCTCATAATTTGTTGCGTGGGGCAGCAGGCGCAGCCCTGCTCAATGCGGAATTGCTGGCGGCCCAGGGCTATTTGAAATCACGCAAAGTGGCGGCGACGCAAATCGAAGAGCCGGTCTCTCGATAGAGGACCCGTTCCAGTCGGGTTCGCTAGGAAACAATTTCGGATTGCACGTCCGTTCCTGCGGCGTATTGCTTTAGAAGAGCGGATATCCGTTCGCAATTGCTCTGAAGTGCATCGCTGCCACTAAACGAAACGAAGATTGCGACGATATCTGTAGTTGCTGGCGTCACCATGGTTCGTTCTGAGTCGCTTGTCGGGCTTCCGTGGGGCCCAAGTTCGTCGCAAAAGACCGGCAGGCCTTCCAAATTCAAATCGTACTTGCCAATTCCTTTGTATGTCTCGCCGGCGCGCCCAGCTCGAAACACGATGTTGCCCTGTACATGCGCGCGATCATAGAGGCCAACCGGTAACCGGCTCTCCACTGAAACCAGGTTAATGATGTCCACCACTGAATTTATCTGTGGGAAGTTCTTAGCGCTCAGGATGCGGCGCAGCAGCGCTTCGGCCGATCCGCGATACCTTGCCGGATCTTTCCCCAGAGCCTTATATCCCGCTCGCGTCGATAAAATTGCCGGCGCTTCCAGCACGGCGCGGGGCTCGGTCAGGGAAAGAATCTTGGCTTCGCGAGCACGCATTTCTTCCAGCAGAGGGGCTGGTGTATCTCCCGTCCGCACGTGAGCCGTCACACATCCTAACGCAGCGCGCGGGCATTTCTTCTTTAGCTCTTCATCGATCGAAATGTTCATGCTTCAGGCCTTCACAGGTTTCAGCCGCGCGGTAAAATGCCGCAGAAACGGTGCTTGGTGCACCAGTTCATATCCCACGATTTTGTCGCGCCTCCGCCAAACATCCAAAATCACTTCCACTACATACTCAATGTGGCTTTGCGTGTATACGCGCCGCGGAATGGCCAATCGTACCAAGTCCATCCGCGCGTGTTCTCCAAACATCAGTGAACCAATTTCCACCGAACGAATCCCGCCCTCGATATAAAGTTCAACTGCGAGCGCAATGCCCGGAAATTGCGAAGTCGGAATATGCGGTAGAAATGCCCGTGCGTCGATATAGATGGCATGGCCGCCGGGTGGCTGCACTATCGGTACGCCCTCACTGGCAATGTGGTTTCCCAAAAACGCCGTCGACGCGATGCGATACTTCAGGTACTCCTCTTCTAACGCTTCGTTTAGCCCAACGGCGATCGCTTCCAGGTCCCTACCAGCCAATCCGCCATACGTTGGAAATCCTTCGGTGAGAATCAGTAGATCCTTTTCCTGCTGAGCCAGGATGTCATCGTTAGTGCAAAGAAAGCCGCCGATATTCGCCAAGCCATCTTTTTTCGCGGACATGGTGCAGCCATCCGCATAGGAAAACATTTCACACGCAATCTCGCGCGGCGACTTATTCGCGTATCCCGGCTCACGCAGCTTGATGAAGTAAGCATTCTCGGCGAAACGGCAGGCATCGATGTACAACGGGATTTTGTGCTGTTTGCAAATTTTCTTTACCGCGCGAATGTTAGCCATCGAAACCGGCTGGCCGCCACCCGAATTGTTCGTCACCGTGAGCATCACCAGCGGAATGTTCGCTCGGCCCTCCCGCTCGATCACTTCCAACAGCGCTGCCGTATCCATATTCCCTTTGAAGGGATGCAGCTTCGCCGGTTCTTTCTCCTCCGCAATAGGCAAATCCAGGGCTTGAGCTCCCACGAATTCGCAATTGGCGCGGGTGGTATCGAAGTGCGTGTTATTCGGGACGATGTCGCCCTTCTTGCACATCACGTTGAAAAGGATTCGTTCCGCGGCTCGGCCTTGATGTGTGGGGATGACGTGCTTAAATCCCATGATGGCCTGCACCGAATCGCGAAAGCGCGCGAAGCTCGGCGAACCGGCGTACGACTCGTCTCCACGCATCATCGCGGCCCATTGCTCGGTCGACATTGCCGATGTGCCCGAATCGGTGAGCAAATCGATCAGGATCGCTTCCGATGCCACCAAAAACAAGTTGTACCCGGCCTTTTCGATCAATGCTTGGCGCTGCGCGCGGGTAGTCTCGCGAATGGGTTCAACGCTCTTGATGCGGAATGGCTCGATGATGGGTCGTGCTGCCATGACAGGTCCACACTCCCTTTACAGAGAGACACTACCACATCTGGTTGGGAGTGTTTTTTTCAGCAACGCAATGCTTTGCAGCATTTCGCTCGTTGCGTTGTTAGTCGCATCGAGATTCGGAGACCAGGAACGCGTCAACATCTCCAACTCGAGAAGTAAATTGTCAATCGTCGCCGTGAGCGGGCGTCGGTTCCACTACGACTTCGTCGGAATCTTCGGTCTTGGGCGTCTCTACCAAACCCTCGCGCACCAATTGCCGGTAGTACGCGGGCCGCGTGTGACGGTAATGATCCGCCGAGATTTTCCCATCGAGCCAGGCCGTATCCATCGGATAGACCATGGGATCGAAAATCACCAGATAGAAGTGCCAGATCAGAATGGAGAACGTCGCCAGCAACGCTTCATACCAGTGCACTGCGGTGGCCGCATCGGATATCCACTTCGGAAAATAACGCAGCGAGAAATTGTTGAACCACAGTAAGAATCCCGAAAGGGCCATGACTACCGTCCCCCACATGAACGCCCAGTATTCCATCTTTTCGGCATAGTTAAATTTCGCGAACGTCGGTTCTTTTTTCGTGAAGCCCAGGTTGTATGCAAACACGTGAACCATGTCGGTCGCGTCCTTGATTCCCGGCAACATAGCCCATACGAACGCGCGGTCCTTCTTCTTCATCGCTAGATGAATGAAGTGATAGGC
>JBAVNY010000810.1:0-2042 GCA_049691535.1 Candidatus Acidiferrum sp. | reverse complement strand
ACAGTACTCCGCCGTTTATCCGCATCAAGGCGATTGAGGCTGCGGGTCGTCTACGAGCCAGAGCCGCCAGCCCTCTTCTCCAACAGATTCTGGATGCCAAGCAGGTGTGGCGTTGGGCTTATCACAGCGAACTGCGCATCGCGGCCGCGCAGGCATTGCAGAAAATTGAGCCCAGTGTGGCCATCGAGAAAATTGCGGCCAGCGGCTTGGACCGTAAAGAATTAGTTCTCGAGCCACTCGATCCGGAGGTTAATGCGCCTGTGATTCGGCAGCGCCGCTATGCTCGTCTGAAGCTCACGAAGCATGTACCTACGGTGACTACTAATCTTCGAGAGAATATGCGCATCAGCGTTGCCGAGCTGAATATGGGAGGCGGTCTTGGTGCGGCGGATCGTCATTTGGCGCCAGGCTCGCTACTATCGTTGAAACTTTCCCATGGTGTTCGCAGCATTCGCGCTCAGGCTGTGGTGCGGGGCGCGCGTCCGCAAGCGATGGCGTTTGAATTTGTCGAAATGGATCTCGATGAAAGATCGCGCATGCGCAAATTGCTTTTGGAACTTGGCGGCCTTCCGCAACCGGCAATCGTCACGAATCGCAGCCGGCGCCAGGGAAGAATCGCGCTGACGAAGTAGCTTACGGTTCGCCGCGAAACACTTTCTACTCGCCTGTACCGCCTCGATACACAACCGTCCTTTCGTTCAGGTCGCGCTACTGCCCACCTGTCGCGATAACAAGCGCGTCACATGGGACCACTGTACCATTGTGGTCATCCTGCAACGGTCCTACGGTACTAGAAGGGATGTCCTATTGAGCTAGACCGAAGGGCCATCGACCGGAAGTGGGTGTTGCGGGATGAAAACAGACCCTAGAACGGCGGCGGGCAGGGCGTTCGTACGAAGCCTCAATATTCTGCTGAAGTTCGCGCGCCTGTATGGGTACGACCACACCCGTACGATCGAGCAGCTTGCGACTGCCTGGAGCGAATTGCGCACCGCAATTCCCGAGGATGCAGAAGGGGGTTTGCTGCTGGGCGCCACTGGTTCGCAACTGCTGCTGGATGGTGTTCCGCTCGAAGGAAGTCCCGCCGAAAAGCAATTCGCGCAGTTGCTCTCTGCTGCTGGACTGGCCAGCGTTCAATTTAGTCCCGAGATCACCGAGGGCGAGCTCGCGAAATTTGTGCACGCCTTTCCAACTGGGAAGGCCAAGCCTGCCGAACTTGCGATGCAACTAAAGGAAGCTATCGCGGGTGCGAGGGGAATTCGCGTAAACGAAATTTGCTTTGTGGCCACGGATTCGCGGCTGAAAGATGCCAGCATGGCCGCGCAAATCGCGGCAGCGTCGCTTGGTGACGAACAGGATTCGTTCAAGAAGATGCTGAACGATCCGCAGAAGCTTTTGGAATTGATTGCGGCCGCGCAGGGTTCTCACGCTGGTGCGGAGAGTGGCAGCGGATCCGGGGATGGTTCCGGTTCGGGTTCACCTTCGGGCGGCTTCTATGCCGGTTCCGGCGATGGTGCGGGCGGGATTGGAGCTGGAGGCGTTGGTCTTGCCACGACTGGGTCCGCGGTCCAAGCTACGCCTGGCGTATTTCTCTCGGCGGCGCCGAGTGGGGTTCACGCAACCGGCGCATCCGGTAACGGCACAACGCATCCTGCAGCTTCGGCCTATTCAGGAGCGGGTACCGCTGGGCTTGTGGGCGGATATGCTGGGCCCGGCTCGGCATCGTGGACCGGCAAGGCGAATTCCGTGGCGCCGGGCGCAGGTCCCAACGACGAGGAAATCTACCGAATCCTTCGCGCGCTTACCATGTTCGGCAAAATGGGAACCTCGCAGAACCCTGCGTCGGCGGCTGTTGAATTTCAGGATGAGGTGACGCAGCTTCCTCCCCAATCGCAAGATGTTTTGCGTGATGCGCTGGCCGGAATAGCGGAACAGGGAAGACACAAGAAGCTGTATCAAAATGTTCTGGTGCAACTGGCCGAGCATCTCTCGATCCGTTTTGCTCTGGAGCAGTTCGAACGCGGCGAAGTGAAGGTAAACGC
>JBAVNY010000809.1:0-19623 GCA_049691535.1 Candidatus Acidiferrum sp. | reverse complement strand
GTCTGATAGGAACCATTTCGAAGCCCGTTCTGATTGCGCCGCAAATCAATCAGCCGGCGATAAAACGTAAAAACCGAATCCGGTTCCTGTGATTCGACTTGGACATTATATTTACTGGCGCTGGGCGGAATCGGCAGCCACGGATGGTCCGAAGTAGTGAACCCCGCATTCTTCGAAGTGTCCCACTGCATCGGCGTGCGCTCGCCATCGCGGCCCTTTTCCTTAGGCCATCCCAGAATTCCAATCGGATCCTGGACATCTTCCTTGCGCGCCGGCGTCGTCGTGCGCATTCCAATTTCCTCGCCATAATAAAGAAGCGGCGTGGCTCGCACCGTGAGCAGCAACGTCGCCATCAGTTTCGCAATCTGCTCGTTGTGCGCACCGTCGCCGTAACGATCCCAGGTCCGGTCCTGGTCATGATTGCTGAAGAAAAAATGTGGCTGCCCTCCAGCCGGATTTCTCTCTACCTCATCCAACAATTTTCGAAACTCCGGTGCCGACAACCGATTCACATCGGCTATCTGAAAATCCATGGGCAACTGGATCTCATCATTCTTCGCACCATACATTTTCGTCAGTTCTGTAATATTCGGCTCGTCCGCTTCGCTGATCAAAACCGGATTTCCCGGATACGCATCTACCACCTTGCGCATCTCCCGCAGCACGTCATGCACTTCCGGCAAATTGTCCGTGTATTTGTGGACAATGTTGGGATCCCCATAGGCATTTGTGCCCGCAACAATCGGATCATCATGGAGATTCGGATCTTCAAACAGCCGCGAAACCGCATCCAGGCGAAATCCTGCCACACCGTGATCCAGCCAGAAGCGCATCACGTCATACATCGCCTTACGCACTTCCGGATTGCGCCAGTTCAAGTCCGGCTGCTGCACATAAAAATGATGGTAGTAATACTGATTCGTTGTCGGATCCAGTTTCCACGCCGAATGCCCAAACCACGATTGCCAATTATTGGGAGGCTGCCCCGGCCCTTTCCCGTCCCGCCAGATATACCAATCGCGTTTTGGGTTGGTGCGCGAAGAACGCGACTCTTTGAACCACGGATGCTGGTCCGAAGTGTGATTCGGCACCAGGTCCATGATGATGCGGATATCGCGCTTCTTCGCTTCCGCAACCAGATGATCGAAATCCGCCATGCTGCCATAAAGAGGATCAATCGCCGTGTAGTCCGAAACGTCGTACCCAAAATCGACCAGCGGCGAGGGATACATCGGCGAAATCCAGATCGCATCAATCCCTAGGCCGCGCAAATAATCGAGCCGTGAGGTGATTCCGTTGATATCCCCAACGCCGTCGCCAGTCGAATCCTGAAAACTCCGCGGATAAATTTCGTAAATCACCGCTCGTTTCCACCACGGATCCTGTCTCGACTGCGCAGCAGTTGCGGTCGTCTGAGTTTCACCGGCAGCAGGAGATTGCACGGCAGGCACGGCTTGCTGCGCCACCAGCGACCCACAGCCCAGCGTCACCCACAGGCTCAGCAAAAAATAAAAGTATTTAACAGACCTCGACACAGCTCACTCCCCTGCCTGCGTTTTCCCGCACCAAGTCCTTAAGGCTTCGCGTTTTTCTGATCCTGCAACTGTTGCGACAATTTCAGTTCTTGTTCGGCTTCCTGCGTTTTACCCAAGTCGCGATACGCCATCCCCAGCAGGTGGTGTGGAATTGGATTGTTGGGATCCATCGCGAGCGCGCGCTGCAACGAGCGTACCGCCAACTCAGTTTCTCCTTTTTTCGCCAGCACCTTCCCCATCAGGATGTACGGCCCGGTCGACGTGGGATCCAGCCAGATGGAACGCTGCAACAGTCGCTCCGCCTCTTCGAAATTTTGCATGCGTGTATGCGCATCCGCGAGCTTGTAGTACGCCGAGGCTTCCCCGGGGTTCAGGGCCAATTCCTTCTTGAATTCCTCAATCGCTTCCGGCACCCGCGACTTATAAAGATACAGCTCCCCTAGCAGGGCATGCGCCAACGGCAGTTTGGGATCAAGCTCCACCGCCTTCTTTCCGTACTCTTCCGCCACCGGGTCGAAATCGTGCCGCAATAGCATCCGCGCTGTGAACAGGTAACCCGCAGCCGAATCCGGCGACACCCCAAACATTTTCGAAAAAGCTCGCCGCGCACCCGGATAATCCTTGGTCTGCATGTAGCAGACTCCCAGAATGTACGAAGCGTCGACATTTGCGCTGGGATACCACGTCTGCACCTTCTCCAGCGGCGCAATGGCCTCCGTAGGCCGTCCAGCGAGGTAATACGACAGTCCCATCAACTGCACCGCCTCGTTATCGCCAGGATTCTCCTGCAGCGCTTTCTGGAAGTTCGCAGCCGCTTTCAAATAATCACCCTTCCGGTAATTCGCCAGCCCAATTTCCCGCGACAACCCGCTGCGCATTGGATCCTTCGCCGCAATTCCATCCAGCAGCGCCAGCGCTTCAACCGCCTTCCCCTGCTGCAGCAAATGGGCTGCTTGCTCGAAATCCGGGTCCAGCGGCGGTGCAGGCGAAGCGCTCTGCGCCGCACTGCTTTGCTGCCAACCGCTCGAAGCCGTCCAGCCGGAAAACTGTGAATCAAGAACCAGAAATAGGAAGCACAGGAACAAGAATTTACTGCGAGGCCGCACTATCGAAACTGGGAAAGGAAGCATTCGAATTCGTATTTGACGTGCCAAACCTCATTAGAGCATAAAAAAGGGGAGCCCTTGCGAGCTCCCCTCGTTTGGGGTGTTACTGGGGTTAAAAGCTGACTTTGAAACCAAACTGCAATTGACGCATGCCATTCGGCGAACCCGGCGAGGCGTCACCCTCGATGTCCGTGATTTGGCCACCGCTAGAGCAGTCAACGCAGGTATTTCCCTGGTTGGAGTTGAATCCCAAGACGGGATGGTTGAAGACGTTGTAGGCGTCGAACCGGAACTGCGCTTTCACCCGTTCCGTAATTGTGAAGTTCTTCGAAAGCGCCATGTCGTCGTAGAACACATGAGGCCCGCGGTACGAATCGAATCGCGCATTGCCGATTGTGCCGCATGCCGGTAGCGCAAAGGGACCCGAAGTTGGACGAGCCAATGTGCAGGAATCTGTGCCGACCAACGCCGGAGACAAGGAATAGGCAAGCGACGCAACCGGAGTGAAGTCGTACCAAACTCCGTTGATCCGCTTTGGTCCTACGTTGAAGCCCGACCCGCCATTGAGCACATTCGGCCGGCATGGGCCCGCATCTGTGATCGTGCCGCATTCGCCGATGCTCGGAGTCCACGGCAGTCCGCCGCCCCAAGTGAGTGTGTTGCTAACCTGCCAGCCGCCGATCAACAGGTCGGTGGCTCGGTTAACTCCGCTCATGTACTGCCTTCCGCGTCCAAACGGCAGTTCATAGACCGAGTTGATCACCAAAAGGTGATTGCGGTTGAAGGGGTCTGGTCCGTAGGCATAGCGCGGGTCGACAGAGTAGTAGTTGCTGTCGAACGCGTTCGCATGTGAGTACGTGTAGTGAGCAAGGAGCTGCAGGCCACTGGAGAAGCGCTTCTCTAATTTGACTTGAAGCGCGTTGTAGTTGCTGCTGGCGTCGTTGCCGAACCATGTCAGGTCCAACGGGTACTGCGGATAATTGCGGCGCAAGGTGTTTGGTATTGTGGCCGCAAAGCCTGCAAGCTTGACGTTAGCTGTGGGGCAAGTGGCGGGCGGCACCAAAGCTACGCTACACGACACAAGGTTGGTGCCATCGCCGACGCGAACTTCGTTGTTGTTGTACGAAGGACCCGTGCCCGCGAATACGTGCGAACCCTTGTTACCGATGTACGCGACCTCCAGAGATATGGTCTTGGTAAGTTGCCGCTGCACGCTGGCGTTCCACGCATCCAAAGTAGGCAAGCGCTGCACGTTCGGGCGCATTCTTGGCTGAACGTTTCCGGCCGGGCCCAACAACGGCAGAGTGCCCTGTGGAGAAATCGCGCCTAGAATCGTGGAAAAGTCGAATTGAGGTGGACCCTGCGCCAGCGAAAAGATCGCGGTGCGATTGTTCGTCACATTCGCTCCGCCCTGATTGGCCGGCAGGTTCGAATCGGAAATCGTCTGGTTTGCCAACACGGGGAGGTTCTGCGTTACGACGTGACCGAAATTTGATCCGAACACGCCGATGTCGAAGCTGCGGCCGTAACCCAACCGAACCACGGTCTTCGAGTCTGCTTGATAGGCAATGCCCAAACGAGGTCCAAACGCCTTGTACGTGTTCGCGACGTTGCCGTTCAGTCCGACTGGACCGTAGCCCGCAACCTTGATCACGCCTCCAGAAAAATCGGCGAATCCGCCGTTGCCTTTGCCGTTGACGCTTTCCGGGAAATAGATTTCCCAACGCAAACCATAGTTAAACGTCAGTTTTGAAGTGATGCGCCAGCTATCCTGTCCATAGAAAAACCACCGCTTTTGCCGTTCGGCCGCGGTGAGGCTGGTGCTCACGAAACGTTGGAAGCTCGTGACGTCGCCTAGGAGGAAAGTGGCCAAGCTCAATCCGCCGGCACCGCCGTTGCTGGTGCCACCTGCGTCGAAGTTCAGGATACCGGTGCGGTTTGCGTCGCTAGGAACACGAAGGTTCATCGCGTAACGTATGTCCGCGCCGAATTTGATCTGATGGTTACCCTTAATCACTGTCCAGTTATTCACAAACTGGAATTGCTGTTCACTTTCGGTGAGCGGACAGTTGCAACGACCTACGTTCAAGCCGTCTCCGAAAGGACTGAATGCGTCATTGTTGCCGCCCTGCTGCAGGAAGAACGAAGCGAGGCCGGTGGTCGAAGGCGTTCCCAGATTCAATCCAGGAATTCCGAAGGCGGTCATCGGATTCGATCCCGCATCGGAATAGTTCGTTTGCGGATTGTATTTGAAATAGCCGAAACGGACGTCGGTCAGCAGGTGGGGATTCAGAGATTTCGTGAATCCGGCAGCCAAGCTCTGATTATGAACCGTCGAAGCCCCATTCAAGCCGCCAGGACCAAAACCAACAGCCCCGAGCGAACCGAGAGAGCCCTTACCAGAGAGAGTAAAATAATTCAGGCTATAACGCCCAAAAACGTCGTAGCCATGCGGAGCGACGTAGTCAATGCGCGTATCGAACGCGTTTTGATTAAATGGGCCGGAACCCGACGCGAAATAGTTTGGAGTGACCAGATTGCCATTCTGTGGTTGCGGGAAGGCTGCCAGCACCGCGGCCGCCTGAGGAGAAATCATCCCAATGGGAATTAAATTCTTGTTAAAGGCGGTGCGTCCCGAACCATCCAAAGCCGCGCTAGAGGTTGGATCGTAGACCTGACCGCCCTGGTTGTAGACGCTTAGATATTGTCCGAGGTTGCAGAAGCCTGGCGTGTCACTTGCACCGTTCGTGGCGGGATTACAAGTGCTCAACACTTCCGCGCTGGGGATGGTTAGAGAGTTGGTAATGCCGGCGATCTGCCGCGTGCCTTGATAGTCGCCAAAGAAAAACAATTTGTCTTTAATGATCGGGCCGCTGATGGACGCCCCAAACTGTTTCCAAGTGGCATTCGGAAGAGCAACGCCCGGCTTGTTGGTAAACGGATCGCGTGCTTCCTGCCCGCTTCCACGATAGTAGAAGAAACCGCTGCCATGCAGGTCGTTGCTTCCAGACTTGGTCTGCACGGTTACCAGGCCGGCGACAGCCTTGCCGGATTCCGCGTCCATATTCTGCAGCGTCATCTTGGTTTCGGTTACCGCTTCCAAGTTCGGGTTAATTACGATAATTCCCAGAATTGGGTCTTGGTTGTCCGTACCATCAAGCTCGAAGCCCGTCCCGCTGAAATGTTGACCGTCAACGAAGATTTGACCACCACCCTGAGGGTTTTCCGTTGCGGCGTGGCTCCATCCGACAAGCTTTTGTGTACCGGGCGAGAGCAACTCGAAGTTCGTAAAATTGCGGTTGAGTACTGGCAAGTCTTCAACGTAGCGCTCGTTGAATTCAATAGCAACGTCCGCTCGATCTGTTTTCAGTTGTGGGATCTCACCGGTGACCTCAATGGATTGAGTTACCGAACCAACTTCCAGGTGAGCATCAACCGAAGATGCGGTATCTGCAGACACGGGAACAGTGGCGATTTCGTATGCTTTGAATCCTGCTCCCTCTACCCTGACTTTGTAGGTGTCCGGGATGAGGTGCGTCACTGCAAAGTTGCCGCTCTCGTTTGTCGTCGTGTCTGTAGAGGTATCTTTGGTAATCGAAGTGACTGTGACCTTGGCGCCTGCCACCGCACTTCCCTGCGGGTCGGTTACGGTGCCGATGATGCTGCCGTAAACCGCCTGGCCGCGAGCGGAATTCCCGCATAACGCGACCACAAAGCTAAACACCACAACCCATACAAACCTAGCTTGCCTTTTCATCACCCCTCCTGAGAACTCCGTGAGCCGCCACTCGCAAATGGGAATGGAATTCGTTGTTCCATCAGTGAGGTCGTTGCAATAGAAGGATTCGACAATGAAGAGCTCGGAACACACCGAGACTCATTGAGCTGAGCTCTCGTTCAAATTGAAAACGGAAAACGCTGTCGAACCGACCAACCGCAACGAACTGCCCCCAACTCCTCGCACTCTTACGTAGCCCTAAGCACCCGTCGTACTATCCGACGTCCTGTGCCCCTCGCCTCTTCACGACCAAAGAGACACGAGCACCCGGTTAGAGCCAGCAACATTGCGATAGCTTCTAGCAGTTTTTTGCGTTAACCGCAAAGTCTCTTAGGGTTCTGAAACGGTTACCCGCGCTAACTCACTGTCCGCTCAATGGACTGCACAGGGGGTTACGTTGGTGTTACAATGCCCGGCACGAGAGTTTCCCCGTGACTGATCGGATTCAAAGTTTAGCTCAGATTGAGCGGCTGCTCGGAAGTCGTTCCCTGCACGGTTCGGAATCTCTTTGCAAGATGTTGCGCTATCTTGCCAATCATTCCCTCGATCATCCTGGCGTCGCCCCCAAGGAATATCAGATTGCAACGGAAGTTTTTGGCCGCAATGAAGACTTCGATCCGCATCTCGACTCCATGGTCCGCGTACAGGCCGGGCGTCTTCGTGCCAAGCTCGCCGAGTACTACGCCACAGAGGGCACCTCCGACCGTCTTCTCGTCGAAATGCCTAAGGGTACCTATGCCCTGACTTTCAACGAGCGCACCCTTCCATCCCTCGAAGAAAAATCGCCTCCCGCTGCAGCGAAACCCACCGCGCCACCGAAGACCGCGTTCCCAGTTTCATTTCGTTGGATCGCTGCGCTGGTCATCGGCTCCATCGTTCTGGCTGCCTTGTTAGCTGTGGCCATCGAACGCATCTTCCCGCATCACACCGAAGCTCACCCCACCGTGGAAGCCGCCGAGTCCCCAGCGGCACTACGCACCTTCTGGATGGGTTTCCTCTCCGGACACCAACAACCCTGGGTGGTTTTCAGCAATGCCCCATTTGTCGGCCGCCCCGATACCGGCATGCGCTACTACAATGCCGCCCGCGATGGAAAGGCTCCCATCCTCGACCATTACACCGGAGTAGGCGAAGTCTTGGCCGTGCACGCACTCGACGACGTCTTCCGCCAATTGCAGCAGCAGCTTCGCCTCAAGCGCGGCAGCCTCTTTTCCCTCGATGACGCCAAGAACAACGATCTGATTTTCATTGGCTCGCCTTCGGAAAACTTAACGCTGCTCGACATCCCCTCTACTAAGGAATTCACGTTCCATAGGCTAGACTGCTGCTCCCGCGTCGGCAACGTCGAGATCGTGAATGCACATCCCCTGCCTAACGAAGCGCACGAGTACCAGGCTTCTCCATCCAACGAAGTTCTTACTGAAGATTACGCCGTAGTCGCACTCGAGAAAGGACTCGATCCCGCACACTCCGTCTTGATCCTCGCCGGCACCACCACCATCGGCACACAAGCTGCTGTTGAATATGTCTGTCAGCAAAGCTCGCTCCAAGAATTGCTCTCCCGCATGGGCGTCACTTCCGCGTCCACACTGAAACCCTTCGAAGCTGTGATTCGTGTGAAAGTCGCGCGCGGCGTTCCTGTCAGCACAGAACTTGTTGCCCTGCACAAAATAGCCGACTAAAGTGGCCGGCCCCTTAGTTTTCGGCGGGCGCTACGAAGTGCGCATCTAATTCTTGCGCCTTGCGAAATTCTTGCCGGGCTGCTTCGCTCTTTCCTTGCTGTCTCAGCGCTTGCCCCAGCCCAAAATGTGCCGGAGCGTATTGTGGCGAAGACGCGATTGCCGAGCGAAATTGCCCGATCGCGCCGTCCACGTCGCCCGCTTGCAACAGCCGCTTACCGGAATTCGTCGCAAATAGTGCCGCTTGCTCGCCCGTCTTTTTCTTGGAAATCTCCGCCCCTAATTTGCTTTGTGTCGCCGCACCTTCCGTATCGCCTAGTTGTCGCAGCACACCAGCCAGGGTCGTGTGCGCTCCCGCAAAATCAGGTTGTAGACGAATTGCTTCCTGCAACGCCGCTGCGGATCCCGGCAGATCCCCTTTTTGCTTGAGCACCGAACCCAATGTGTAGAACGCCTCTGCATAGTCTGGCTTCGCATGTATCGCCGCGTGCAGTTCCGTAACCGCTCCTTCAAGATCCCCCATCTGCCACAGCGTCACACCCAGCGTATACGGCGGATCAGGCTGCGATGGATCCAGCGCCTCGGCTTTGCGCAGTTCCGCCACTCCTTCCGGCAACTTGTCCTGCAGCTTTAACGCCAGGCCCAGGTTATAGTGCAACGACTGATTGTCCGGCGCGCGCTGCAATGCCGATTGAAATTCCTTTACCGCCCCGGCGAAATCTGATTTTTGCAAATACGCCGCCCCCAGATTGCCCTGAAATGCAACGTCGTCCGGCCGCAGTTTCAACGCTTCCTGGAATGCCGCGATCGCGCCGTCGCCATTCCCCATTTGCAACAGCGCCAATCCAAGATTGTTTCGTACCTCCGCATCATTGGGAGTTTCCTGCAGCGCTTCGCGAAACGCTGCCGCGGCTTCCTCCGGCCGGCCCGCACGCTGCAGCAAAATCCCCAACTGGTTTTGTGCTTGCGGCTGCTTTGGATTTATCCGTAGCGAATTCTGCAACGCGGTTATTGCGTCCGGAGCGTCGGAAAGATCCCGCCGCGTAAGGCCCAGATAGTAGTAGCCCACTGCAGAGTGCGGATCGAGTTCAACGGTGCGCTGTAATTCCGATGCGGCCTCCGCCAACGATTTCTGCTCAAACAGAATCACTCCAAGGTGCAAGTGCGCAGGCGCAAAATTGGGACTCAGTGCGATGCTTTTCCGAAATTCCTCGGCAGCCTCATCCGGCTCCTTTTCATTCGCCATGATCGAGCCCAAAGCATCATGCAGATCGAAACGATTAGGAGCGATCTCGAGTGCTTTCGCTACCGCCGCTTCGGCGCCCTTTAAGTCCCCCATCGCCTCCAGTGCTCGTGCCAGCGCGTATTGCGCGTCGGGTAATTGTGGCGCAAGCTGAACGGCCGTTTGCGCTTCCGTTAAAGCGTTCTTCAGATCATTCTGCTGCAGCAAGGCCCCAGACAGCGTCAGGTGCGCCTCAGCCATCTTGGGCTGAAGTTGAATCGCTCTTCGCAAATGCTGAACTGCCGCTTTCGACTCGCCCTGCGCAAGAAGAATCCAGCCCAGCAGATCGTGTCCCCGCGCATCCTTGGGATTCAGTTTCAGCTCATCCTCAAACGCCTTGCGTGCCTTCGTCAAATCACCCGCTCTCAGCGCCGCCGTCGCTTCGGCATAAAGCTGTTTCGCCTGCTCCGCCGCAGAGTTCTGCACCTGCTGCGCCGGCACGATATTTTCTACTCCCACAGCAAACACCAGCGCCAAAAACAATGTTGTCCGCGTAACGAACTCAGTTCGCCAGCCGCGAGCCTTCCGTGAAATTTGCGATTTCCAACCCATCAAATCAAAAATTCCCCTGTACCGACCAAGCGAAATGAAATCCTAGCACCATCTCACAAAAGAACTGAGCGCCAACCCACATGAGCGGTTGCCGCGATCATGCGGAAAGCGCACACTACCTTTTCGCCTAATCACACATGAGATCCAATCGTTTCCTCAAGCGTGTCCTGCGCACTGCTCTCCTGGTGATTTTGTCTTGGTTCGCCGGGTGCCTGATCAACGCGCAGACTCCACAGTCAAGGCCCGAACCCACTCCCGTCGCAAACGCTTCGCACTTCGTCGTTGGAGAGAAATGCGCAGCCTGTCACGCCGAGATCGTCGCCAGCTACGCGCAGACTTCCATGGCCCAGGCCAGCGGCGCCGCATTGCAAGCTTTAATTCCCGGCGAGTTCACTCATCCTGCTTCCCATGTCCATTACCGAATCTACCAAGACGCTGGCAAAGCCTGGCTCAGTTTCGATCGCGACACCGGCGAGCCCCTGCGAGGCAAACGCGAGCTACTTTATTTCATTGGCTCCGGCCAGCGTGGCCGCACCTACCTCTTTTCCGACGACGACTACGTCTTCGAATCTCCGGTGAATTGGTATGCCCAGAGCAATAAATGGGACATGACCCCCGCATACCGTGATGCCAGCCGCGTTCCCTTGAATTTGCCCGCGGCCGTTTCTTGTCTCCATTGTCACACCAGCGGATTTCACCCGCCCGCGCCTGGAACAGAAAATAAATATGCAAAGCCGCTTTTCGCGCAACCGGGAATATCCTGCGAACGCTGTCACGGCGATGCGGAAGCCCACGTCAATCGAAAAGCAACCGCTCTTAATCCATCGAAGTTGGCCCCGGCAACACGCGACGCTATCTGCATGCAGTGTCATCTCGAAGGCAACGCCGCCATCGAACAGCCCGGCAAACATCTCTACGACTTTCAGCCCGGCGCCAATCTTTCCGACTATGTCCACTATCTGGTGTTATCCACGGATGCCGCAGCGAATCCACGCGCCGTCAGTCAATTTGAAGCGTTAGCCACCAGCGGCTGCAAACGAAAGGCCGGCGACGCCCTGCACTGCACCACCTGCCACGATCCGCATCGCACGGTCTCAGCCGCAGATCGCGTCAACTACTATCGAGCCAAATGTTTGGCCTGCCACGGCGAGCGTTTCGGCAAAAAACACAAAAGCAAAACTCCCGATTGCACTTCCTGCCATATGCCAAGAATTTCCAGCAGCGATGTAGCCCATACCCAGGCCACGGATCACCGCATCCTTCGCACCCAGGACGCCACCACCTTACAGCCGGCAACGAACGTTCCGTCCGCAGCAAAGCTCCAACGTTTTCCATCCGACCCTGCCGCCCCACCCACCGATCGCGACCTCATTCTAGGTTGGCTCGCACTCGCCGAAGCCGGCAGAGATTTCGCCGTTCCCGAGGAAGAAAAACTGCTACCCAAGGCAGCCAAGGAATATCCCACCGACCCCGCAATCCTCAGCGCCTACGCCTACCGCGAACTGCTTCACAATCACACCCAACGCGCCAAGGAACTCTATGAAGCAGCGTTGCAGAACGATCCGCTGAATCTCGACGCGGCCGTCAACCTCGGCGTCATCGAGGCGCAATCCGGCTCCGTGCAAAAAGCGCTGCAACTTTGGAAACCAGCATTCGAACGCGAACCGTGGCGCAGTTCCATCGGGATGAATCTGGCGCGCGTCGATTGCAATTTAGGCAACTCAGCAGACGCCCAAGCTTCCCTCAAACGCGTTCTGCAATTTAATCCCGATTCCCCCGAAGCTCAGTCCTTCCTCCACGGCATCGAAAGCCGCACAACTCCCTGTAGCCAAAAGTAATTAGAGTCGCCGCGCGCTCATCTCCTCACGGATTACTCCTGCCCGCTAAACGGCTTTCCACTTCTGCCAGATTTTCCTGCGCCACCGTATTATGCGGATCCAACTGCACCGCCTTCTTTAAATGCTCTCGCGCCTCCGCCAGCGCTCCAGTCTCCGCCAGCGCCGCTCCCCAATTTGCCTGTGCCATCGAGTCCGTAGGATTCAACCGCGCCGCAGCTTCGAATTCTTCAATTGATTCCGGAAATCGCCCCAGCGAAGCATACGCATTTCCCAAATTGTAGTGCACCGGGAAATAATCCGAATTCTTCTCCAACGCCGCTTGCAGCGGACCAAGCGCTCCTGCAGCATCGCCAGACGCCAGCAACGCGCCACCCAGCGAATTATTCGCTATGAAATCGTCCGGACGAAGATGCACCGCCATCCGATAGTGTTCCAGAGCCTCACCGAGTTCTCCCCGTGCTTGCAGCATTGCCGCCAGGTTGTATTGCGCCGCAAAATCATTTGCATCGCGTTCGATGTCATGCCGCGACAACGCTTCCTGTATCGCCCGCCGCGCTCCTTCCTGCTCCTGTACCGTCCCGCGCGGCAGAACCTGCAACCACAGATGCGCCATTTCGTCGGTCGTGCGGTTTCCCGCCCGCACTCGCTGCGGTGGATGAAACGGATTCGCCGTGTTGGCTTCGCTGTTGTCGTACACATATTTCATCGACACAATCGTGCCCTTTGGCAGAAACACTGGCTCCACGTAATAAAAAACCGCTTGCCAGTTCAAATCCCATCGCGGAATCAGTATCAAATCCCGCGAAGTCTCGCCCGGCACCTGCGCCGTTGCTCGCAACTCTTTTCCCAGGTAGTGCGCATGCGGATAAATCGCCAGCAAATCCACATCAGCGGGTATCGTAAACGAATCACTCACCGGAAAATTCGCAACGCCCGGCGGAATATCCAGCGCCGCATCATTCTGCAATTCCAGCAGCATTGGAAATTTCGTCGCCACTTGATCCGTGAAGTACAAACCCAGGCTTGGCTCGATCACCTCCGGTTTCCCCGAAGGCTGCAAATGCGTGTTCAACACAAAATCATTTCCCGGATCAAGCCGCAGCGCCATTCCCGCTGGCTCCTCATGGGGCGCCGACCCCGGCTTCCAGAAAAATAAATGAGAATCCGGATCAAACGATTCCGATTCGATCCGCAACTCCATCCCAGGAAATCCATCACCCGGTTGTTTCTCTTGCGCGCGCGAAGAATGCAGCCGGTCCACCAAAATATTGGCGTGATGTACTACTCGCTTTTCTCCCGGACGAATCTCGATCGCTTTGATCCAGTGCGTCTCGCTCAGCTGCGTAGGAAAAATAAAATTCCAGTAATTATCCGTGCCCCCCGCCGCAAGAGAATATGGCTTTCGTGCTTGAAGAATCAGGTCCGGCTTTCCAAGTTGCCATCCACTCGTGAATTTTGGTGCAGCCGCCAAATCTTCGGCAGCCCCTCGCGGCATACCGTGCTCCGCCCATTCCTGAAATAGCGCAATCTGCTCGTCCGAAAGCCTCATCTCGCCCTGAAAATGGAATTCTCCTTTCGCCGGCAGCCACGGCGGCATGATGTGTTGTTTCATAACCACCGCAATCTGCCGTGCGAATTTCGCCGTGTCTTCGTAGCTAAGTAGCGGAAACGGTGCCGCTTCTCCCGGCCGGTGGCACGGGGCGCACGATTTAAATATGATCGGTGCAATGTCGCGATTAAATGTGACCACCCGAGAAGCATCAGCAGAAGCAGTTTCCTGAGGCGCGCGACTTACTGCCTTCTGTTGCGCCATTAAACCAATGCACCCACACGTGAACAAGCCGACCCACAAAATCCAACTCGCACGTCCAGTCTTCATGGCGTGTCCGGAAGAAAACAGCCCACCGCCGGTACCGCGGCTACCGACACCGGCTTTCCTGCGATTGCCGATTCCACGGCGGAATACAATTCATGTGTAGTCGGCGCCGGCCGCGCCCGCCCTAAATCCGCATACCAGTCGTCAATCCGTCCGTGATACAACAACCGGCCCTCCGCCGAAAATACCGCGGCCTCCGGAGTCACTTTCACCTGCGCCGCATGCACAAGTTGCAGCTCTGGATCACGAACCGCCTGAAGTTTGTAACCATACTCCTTCAAATGTTTGCGTATTTGCTCCGCCGATTCCGAACGAATCGGGTAAACCAGAAAAAATTCCGCCTGCTTCGCGAAATGCGCACTCATTTCCTGAATTGTCGGCGTGTAGCGATTGGAAATCGGACAGTCCGTCCGAATGAACAGCAGCACCACAATCTTTCCATTGGCCTTCTGAAACGGATTCGCAGGATGTCCATCAAGATCGACCACGCCCTTGGTTGATAACTGTGCCGTAGCAGGAAGGCAGACCAAGCCCAAAGCCAGAAACGCCAACACTAGCAGCAAACAAATTCGACCGCCGTGTTCACTAACGCCGGACATGCGGCCGAGTATACCACCAGCAAATTCACACCGCTTCGCCGACTCCAAGACAAGGGCCTCGAGAATTGCGCTAGACTTCCTCTTACCATCGTTCGGAGGTGTTTGTGCCCTGGTCGAGACGCGACTTCCTGCAGAATGCCGCCACCCTAAGCGCTGCCGCTCTAACTAGACTTCCCTTCCCCCTCGTCGATTTCGCAACCCAGCAAATTCCCGCCACGCAACTCGCCGCCGATCCGCTGCGCCCTCAGTTCCATCTGTTGCCCCCGCGAAACTGGATGAACGATCCAGACGGCCCCATTTTCTGGCGCGGCCACTATCACATGTTTTACCAATACAATCCCAACGCCGCGGTCTGGGGCGACATGCACTGGGCCCACGCCATCAGCCCTGACATGGTCCATTGGAAACATCTGCCGATCGCACTCGCTCCCACGCCCGGCGCTGCCGATCAAGACGGCTGTTTTTCCGGCAGCGCCGTAATCCAGGAAGGCACGCCAACATTCCTCTACACCGCCGTTAAATCCGTCGCCCCCGAATCCGCAACCCTTCGCGATGGCACCCACAATTTTCTCGAGACCCAGTGTCTCGCCACAAGTAACGATCCGATGCTCCGCACCTGGAACAAATTTTCAACTCCCGTTCTTCTTCCACCTGACGATCCAAACCTCACTGGCTTTCGCGATCCCTGTCTGTGGCGCGACCAAAATGTCTGGTACATGGGAATCGGCTCCGGCCAACGTGGCCAGGGCGGCCGAGTGCTGCTCTATCGCTCGCCCGATCTTCACACTTGGGAATACCTTCATCCCTTGGCTTCTGGCAAAAGCAATGGCAAACAGACCGCCGACTTCGTCGATTCTGGCGATATGTGGGAGTGCCCCGATTTTTTTCCGCTAGGCAAAAAACATGTGCTGCTTTATTCCACCGAGCGCAGAGTCTATTGGCAAACCGGCGAGTTCGACAAAAAAGAATTGCTCTTTCATCCCCAAAAAACCGGCTTGCTGGATTCAGGGGCCTTCTACGCGCCCAAGAGCCAACTCGATGAAAAAGGCCGCCGCATTCTCTGGGGCTGGATTCCCGAGACCCGCTCCGAAGCGGAATTCAGCGCGGCAGGATGGGCGGGATGCATGTCGCTTCCGCGCATCTTGTCTTTGACCGAAGACAATAGCTTGACCTTTCACTTCTTGCCGGAACTTTCAGTTCTTCAACGCGACAAATTATTCCGTATGGATAATCCAGCAAACCTCGCCGCAGCGACCGACGTGCTGCAGAAGTTCTCCCTGCCCGAAGCTTCTGCCATGCTTCAGATTCGCTTTCAGCCCAAACGTTTCGAACTCTCCTTAATCTCAAGCGACGACACTTGGTTCACGCTTTCCTTTGATCCCGCTCGCACTGGTCGGGAACTGCAACTCGGGAAACAGTTCGCGCATGTTTCATCACCAGCAAGCGACGCAAATCATCATCTGACCTTATTGCTCGACGCCTCGGCACTCGAATGCATCGTCGACGACACCATCGCGCTGACCACCCGTGTTTACACCGTTCCAAAAGCCCCGCTTCATGTTGAACTACGCGAAACGGAAAAGGACGCACTCGTTTCGATGCAAATCAGCGCCATGAAGCCGATTTCTCCAAATCGCCTTACTACGTAGTCAGACCGCTGCAATTTAGGATTTATCCCCTAGCGGATTTGACCACGCAAGAAACGCTCCTTACACTACAAGCCGTCCGATGATTTTCGTTTCACGTTTTTTTCGCGCCGTTCTCCTATCAGGGCTAGCGTTCGCCCTCTCGCTCAATTTCCCCATCTCCACCTCACCGCAAGCGCCCGCTTCAACGCCAGATGCAAAACCCGTCGCACACTTCATCGACGTCGCACAAAAAGCCGGCCTCACCTCTCCAGTAATCTTCGGCGGCGAAAACACCAAAAAATACATCATCGAAACCACCGGCACCGGCGTCGCCATTTTTGATTACGACAATGACGGCTGGCCCGACATTTTTATCGTCAACGGCACCACCCTCGATCCGCTTCCCGGCGCCAACAAACAGACCAGCCACCTCTACCACAACAATCACGACGGCACTTTCGCCGACGTCACCCAAAAAGCCGGCCTTCTGCACACCGGCTGGGGACAAGGCGTGTGTGTCGGCGACTACGACAACGACGGCTTCGAAGATCTCTACGTCACCTACTACGGAAAAAATATCCTGTACCACAACAATGGCGACGGCACCTTCACCGACGTCAGCGAAAAATCCAAAGTCGCCGGCAGCGGAAAGGCCTGGGGCACCGGTTGCGCCTTCGTCGATTACGATCGCGATGGCAAACTGGATTTAATCGTCGCCACTTACGTGGATTTCGACGTCTCCACCGCGCCTGCGCCCGGCGAGCGTCCCTCCTGCATCTGGAAAGGTGTTCCGGTAATGTGCGGTCCGCGCGGGTTGCCCTGGTCGCAAAATATTCTCTACCACAACCTCGGCAACGGCACCTTCGAAGACGTCACCTCCAAAGCGCACATCGATCAGACCAACGGCCACTATGCGTTCAGCGTTTCCACCTTAGACTACGACGACGACGGCTGGCCCGATATTTACGTAGCCTGCGACAGCACCGCCAGCATCCTCTACCACAACAATCACGATGGCACCTTCACCGACGTAGCCGTTGTCGCCGGTGCCGCGTTCAACGACGATGGCCGCGAACAAGCCGGCATGGGCTCAACGGTCGGCGACTACAACGGCGACGGCAAGCTCGATCTTTTCAAAACAAATTTCTCCGACGATACCTCGACGCTTTATCGTAACAATGGCGACGGCACTTTCGCTGACGTCACGTTCCCCGCTGACCTGGGCTTAAATACGCAATATCTTGGCTGGGGCGTGATGTTTGTCGATGTCGACAATCATGGTTGGCCCGATCTTCTCCTCGTCAACGGCCACGTCTATCCCGAAGTCGACTCCCAGCATCTCGGCAGTAATTTCCGCGAACCCAAACTTCTCTATCGCAACAATGGCAACGGCACCTTCTCCGATATTTCCCAGAACTCCGGCCCGGGAATCAGCGCAGCCAGCTCTGCGCGTGGCTTGGCCGTTGGCGATCTTTGGAATAACGGCCAGATGGAAGCCGTAATCAGCAATATGAATGCGCCTCCATCCTTACTCGTCAACGATTTGAAAAATACCAATCATTGGATTGCGTTTCGCGCCATCGGCGCTCCCACATCCACAACACAAACCAGCGGCAAGACGCATTCCTCAAGCCGTGATGCAATCGGTGCGCGCATCACCGTGAAAGCCGCGAATCGCATTTTCGTCGACGAAGTTCGCAGCGGCTCCAGCTTCATCTCCAACAACGATATGCGCGTCCACTTCGGTCTCGGCACGCTCACCAAAATTGACTCCGCAGTGGTCCGTTGGCCCAGCGGACTCACCGAGCGTTTCGACCCGCCACGAATCGACTCCATCACTACATTGAAGGAAGGCACAGGAGTTGCTGTACAGAAATAACCATCGATCAGTTTGCAATTCGTTTGAGAAAAGATCGACTCAGGTCTATGATTCGCCAAAGTGTGGAGGCCGGTGTATGTCCAACAAATTTTTTGCCGCGGTTATCTTGTCCGTTCTTTCCCTCACAACGTCATCCGCGTTCGCGCAACAAAAGCCAGTCGATGCCGAAGGTCATCAGTGGTGGCAACACGCCGTCTTCTACGAAATTTATCCCCGCAGCTTTGCCGACAGCAATAACAACGGCGTAGGCGATCTAAACGGAATTGCCTCCAAACTCGACTACCTTAAGGATCTCGGCGTCGATGCCATCTGGATGACTCCCTTTTTCCCCTCGCCCCAGGTGGATTTCGGCTATGACGTTTCCGACTACGATGCCATCGATCCAATGTACGGAACCCTCCAGGATTTCGACCATCTCTCCGCGGAAGCCAAGCAGCGCAACATCCGCCTCATCCTCGACCTCGTCGTCAATCACACTTCCGATCAACATCCCTGGTTCAAAGAATCCCGCTCCTCTCGCGATAATCCCAAGCGCGATTGGTATATCTGGCGTGATGGCAAAGGCCCTGGTCAGCCTCCCAACAACTGGCTTTCCACCTTCGGCCTCTCAGCGTGGACTCTCGATCCTAGGACCAAGCAGTATTACTACCATTATTTTTATCCTGAGCAGCCCGACCTGAATTGGCGCAATCCTGCCGTAGAAAAAGCCATGCTCGATGTCACCCGTTTCTGGTACAAGCGCGGCGTCGCAGGCTTTCGCCTGGACGCGGTCGACACTCTCTTCGAAGATCCCTCCCTCACCGACAATCAGGTGCTCGAAGGTACTGATAAATTTGGGCGCCCCAACATGCTGGAAAAGAACAACAAGAAATTGCCCGAAGTTCACGACGTAATGCGCAAGCTGCGCAGCACCGCCGACGAATATGGTGCTGTGCTCATCGGCGAAACGTGGACTAGCGACGTTGGCGAGCTGAAAGACTATTACGGCTCCAAAAATGACGAGTTGCAAATGCCCATGGATTTGATGATGACCGGCTTCAAGGGCCTCTCCGCGGATCAATATCGCAAACACATTGCCGCCGTGAACGCCGCAGGACACTGGCCCGTTTACGTCATCACCAATCACGACATCATCCGCTCCTACACTCGCTATAGCGACGGCACGCACAACGACGACATCGCGAAAATGATGGCCGCTCTTTATCTCACCCTGCGCGGTTCCGCGATCATGTACTACGGCGAAGAAATTGGCATGCAAAATAACGATCCAAAATCAAAGGAAGATGTGCAGGATCCCATCGGAAAGCTAGGTTGGCCCATCGAAAAAGGCCGCGACGGCGAACGCACTCCCATGCAGTGGACCGCTGGGCCAAATGCCGGTTTCAGCGAAGTGAAGCCTTGGTTGCCGGTTCCTCCCAGCGCCACGACGCACAACGTCGCCAGCGAAAGGAAGGATCCAAATTCAATTTATAACTTTTATCATCAGTTGCTCGCGCTGCGTCATACCGAGCCCGCGCTTCTCAACGGCGACTGGGTCCCTCTCAACGAAGCCGATCCCAACGTGCTCGCCTACGTCCGCCGCTACAAAGACGAGGCCATCCTCGTCGTTCTCAACATGTCCGCCACCGACCAAAACGTGAAACTCGATTACGCACCCGCAGGATTCTCCGCGCCAAAACTAAATGTTCTACTGACCAGCGTCGACAAATCTGCCGCCGCGTCCTCCGCCAACGCGATTCCACTCGCCCCCTACTCCGCCTACATCGCCAAGCTTTCCAAATAATCCGCCGATTTATGGCCTGACCAAAAACACAATGTTGGGAAGACTGCAGAGGGGGTAAACGGGCGCTAAGCACGGACGAGCGAATAGT
>JBAVNY010000808.1:0-5032 GCA_049691535.1 Candidatus Acidiferrum sp. | reverse complement strand
CGGCGTGGCCGTGCGTGAGGACTACTGCGTCGAGACTGTCGAGGCCAACGGCTAAGGCTTGGGTTCGAAAATCCGGCGTGGTATCGATGAGTACGTTGTGTTCGCCACGGGTCAGGAGCAGGGAAGGACGAAGGCGCTTGTCGTGCGGGTCGCGGGATTCGCAGACTGGGCAATGACAGCCGAGGGTCGGTACGCCCATGGAGGTGCCGGAGCCTAAGACACGGAGGCGAAGGATGCCTTTCGATGAGGACGAGCCAGTCATGTAGATATTGTAGCTGTGTTGGGTTTGGTTGGAGTAGGCGGGTGGAGGATGGAAGGGAGGAAGCGTCTCCCCAAGTGGGAGCTCGTCTCGTCGGTTAGTAGTTCGCGAGAATGGTTGCCACGATCCCTCCGCTGCGCACGAAGCGTGCTCCGGTCGGGATGACAAAGTCACACAAAGTGAGATGGGTTACTTCTTGCCGGCTTTGGCTTGGGCTGTCACTTTGGCCATTTCTGCGGCCATGGCTTGGTTGATTTCCAGATAGGTCATTTTCAGTTTGCCTAGCAGGTCGAGGAGGAGGCTGTCTTCTTCGGGCGCGAGATTGCCTTTGGTCTTTTCGTGCAGCGCATCGAGCATGTCGATTAATTCACGGGCGGCTTCGGGATCGATTACCGGTTGGCCAGTTCGCGGATCGGCGTAGGCGCCCAGGACCATGGCTGCGTTGCTGCCAATCATGCGAATCAAATTTTCGAAGGCTGGGGACTTTTTGGGAGTGTCTGCAGGAGGTGGCGCGGCCTTTTCTGTCGCTGCATCGTTGGCCGCCGCTTTGGCCGCTTCTTTAACTTCTTCGCGAGCGGCTTCGCGCTCTTGTTCCTGGACTACATCGGGGCGCAATTCACCCGCGGATGTGAACGGCCTGCGGTCAATTACTTTAAAACTACTGTCTTCGTTGTTTTCCTTATTTTCTGGCACGGTTTCGTCCCCAGGTTAATTTGTCATAGGTAGTTTAGCACGCTTGGCTAGAGGGGTTGGTTGAGGCGGGGTTGCGGGACGGGGGATTTTGAGCACATCTTGGAGCGAGTGGTGAAGGGTTGGGGAAGGCCTCACCCCTGAAGAAGTGAGCTACAGGGCACTACATCGGATTTGGTGGGAGGGCAGGGTCAGTATCGAGATGAATAACAGAGTTACGGGAGAGGCAAGGCCATTGTGCGTCGGAACGTCGGGCAGCATCCTAAGCGGTTGATTCGGAGGTGCTTATCTGGACGCTCGGGAGGCGGTCAGTGTCTTTGCGGGCAACTGGGTACTAAAACTTTCGGATGCTTGGACGGTAAACCGGTAGGACAGGGTGTCCAGAGGAAAATGAACCTGATGCTTCATGGCGCGAAATTCCGAAGCGGCACACACTGTATCGCACTGGAACACACACCGTTTCCAGCTAGTCGACCGCAACGACTTCTGCCAAGGAGACTCACCTCATGCCTTCTCGCCAAGCAGGTTTTTCCCTCATCGAACTGCTGATCGTGGTAGCCATCATCCTGATTATCGCCGCCATCGCGATTCCTGCTTTCATTCAGTCGAAAATGGCTGCGAACGAATCTTCCGCGGTGGCCGCGCTGCGCACCATCAACGGCGCGGAAGTGACGTATAACGCCACGTATCCTGGAACGTTTGCCACGCTGGCGCAGCTCGGCCCCGACACCCAGGTTTGCGTAACACCCAGCGCCGCCACTGCATGCCTGATCGATAATGTGCTGGCGAGCGGTTCGAAGAGCGGGTATCAGTTCACGACGGGCGGCGATCTAGTTACGACCTATAACGTAATCGCGACGCCGCAATCTTCCAGCACTGGGACGCGTCAGTTTTGCAGCGATACGGATCTGGTGCTGTATTACTCGTTAACCAATTCGGGCTGCGCGATCGGCAATAACCCACTGTAATCGCCAAGACATTTGAGGAATTTTTGCGGGCATTTCGCCCTCACTCTGCAGGTACGGAGTGAGGGCGATTTTGTTTGTAGCGGCGATCTACAGGATTTCCGGTAGGCCATCGCGGCTAATCTTTACCTCGCCGTAATACATTCGTAATCAGGGGCGGCGTAGGTTGATCTCCCGCCCTCGAATTGTTCAAGGAGACTCCATGTCTAAGCAAGCAGTAGAGCATCACCATAAGGCAGCAGAGCACCACGAACACGCGGCCCGGCATCATCGCAACGCCGCGTCGCATCACGAGGCTGGCGATCATCATACCGCCGCGCATCACGCCCACGTGGCACAAGGGCATCTTCATAACGCCACGCACCACGCCGCAGAAGCCGCCAAGCTACACGCGGAACAGCACGGCGAAACCGCGAAGTCCGCAAAGAGCTAACCCCCTCGCGTTCAGGCCTAGCCCGCCCAGCTTGGGGAACTATCCCTGACTGGGCGGGTACCCATCTGCATTCCAATTACTGCGCCGGTGCAATGGATTTTTTGTGCACTGGCGTCGTCGTTTTCTAGTAAGCTATCCCGACCCGGCGGAGAGGCGCAAAATCCAACGGGAGGTCTAAGGTGGAAACGCACAAGCTCCAGAACCAAGCACCGGAAGTTTCGCTCATTCAACGCCTGAAACTCTCAACTCGCAACCATCGCCGTTGTCCGTATTGTTTTTCGGGTCGGGTCTACCGGGAACGCTGTGAAGGTGTTCAGAAATTAACGTCTATGGTGGGGGTACGCCCGTATCGCTGCCTGAAATGCGACCGCCTGCATTACGGCTTCGCGTACTAAAACGCGCTACGGCTTATTAGCGCGGCTGCTTTGTCCTGCCCAGACACTTAGGAAATTTGCGTAACTTTAGTTGGCATTTCGCACCGATATCCCTCTTGGTTCCCCCTGCCATACTCCCCGTCGTGTGCCGCCTAGAATGTGCCGTCTTAAAATTCGCGGAAACTTTCTTGCACCTTTTTCGTTTCTTCTATTGGGGATGAAATTTTCCGGGAAGGAAGTGGTCGAAAAAAGACACATTTAAGCTGGGACAAAATGGCAGGCGCTTACGTCTATACATTTGTCGTCAGCTTGATTTGGTACGAGGGGGTTAAACGGATCGAATCGCTTCTGGTTTGGCCGCCGGAGCGACTTGAATCCCTGGGATACACGCGAACCCTGAACCGGGCGGCAGTGTGTCTTTTAACCCCGCTCCTTTTTATAACCACTGAGTGCAAATTTCAACCCTGAGTTGATGACCGGACCGCGGCCGAATTTTTCGCTGGAGGCTCCGATGAAGCTACTGCGTTGCTCTCTTCTGTTGCTGTGCTCCTCTCCGCTTTTCGCCCAAGGACAACGACACGGACCACCCCAACCGGCTCTCGCGCCTGAAGGTTGGAATATGGATTACAACCGCACATTGTTTCCGGATGTGCCTTCCAGTTCCATTGCGCAGCCGGCTCGTCCACCGGGAAACGCTATTTCTGTGGACGCGTTGAAGATGCCGCCACGCGCAGTGCTTGAGTTCCAGCAGGCGCTAAAAGATTATAAGGCCGGAAATATGAAGGGGTCGGTGGCGCATCTGGAAAAATCGCTGGCCATCTGTCCCGAATTTCCCGAGGCTCACAACACTCTGGGTGTGATGTACGCGCAGCTGAACGAGGCGGAGAAGGCACTGGAAGAATTTCGCAAGGCGTCCGCGCTCAATCCGAAGTTGGTGAGTTCAGTCAACAACCAGAGCGCGATTTTGTTGCTCATGCGTCGCTATCCGGAGGCGGAATCAGCGGCGCGCCACGCGCTGGATCTCGATCCGCAACACAAGTCGACGCGTTATCTGCTAGGCCGCATTCTTCTGACGGAAAATCAGAATACGGCGGAGACGCTGGAGCTGTTGCGGCAGAGTCGCAACGACTTTCCACCAGCGCGGCTATTCCTCTCACAAGTGCTGATCAATCGCGGTGAAAAGGAGGCGGCGCTGCAGGAGCTTAACGCATATTTGGAGATTCCGAACGCGCCACAAAAAGAGATAGCGACGAAGATGATCAGCCAACTTACTGCGCCGCCTTCGCTGGTGCTGTGCTTGCATTAACGGGATAGTGAGGGTGGGGCGTTTGGTGGGTGCGAGTGGTTGGGGGAAGCCTCACCCCTGAAGGGGTGAGCTACAGCAGAGCACAGCGAGGAATCGCTGTGGCATAGGCGACGGATTGCGGCAGCTAGTGGTGTTTAGGATTGATCACTCTACCGCGCCGGGCATTACGCCTTTTAGGGGGGCGAAGCGTTTTTGCTCTTGTTCTGGATGCGGCAGGGGTTTGCGCGGGAGCATTTGGTCGCGCATGGCGGCGTTATAGACGAAGGTAGCTTCGACCAGAGCGGCTTGGGCCAGGTCGTCGGCTTGGAGGCGTTCGTAAGTATCCATGTTGGAGTGGTGGGTGCGTGAGCCGTAGTCGAGCGGATCCTGAATGAACTGGAAGCCGGGGACGCCCACGGCGTCGAAGGCTTCGTGATCGGTGCCGCCGGTATCGCGCAGGGAGATGGTGGTGACGCCGAGATCGCGGAGCGGCTCCATCCATTGCGCGAAGATTGATTCTACGGCGGCGTTTCCTTGCAGGTAGATGCCGCGAATTTTGCCGCTGCCGTTGTCTACGTTGAAGTATGCGGAAATTTTGTCGTGTTCCGGCTTGATGACGATTGGGCCGGTGGCGTCGCGGTCGTATTCGGTGATGACTTTTTGATCTGGCGCGGTGGAGCGCGGGATTTCGCCGAAGTGCTGCTTGACGTAGCCGTAGGACCCGAATTCGCCTTGCTCTTCGCCAGTCCATAAGCCAACACGAATGGTGCGGCGCGGTTTCACTTGCAGTGTGTTCAAGATGCGCATCACTTCCATGGCGACTACCGTGCCCGCGCCGTTGTCAGTTGCGCCGGTGGCGGAAGCCCAGGAGTCCAGATGTCCGCCGACCATGACGATTTCGTCTTCTAGTTTCGGATCGGTGCCGGGAATTTCGGCGATGGTGTCAAAGCCGTGCTCGTGTTCGCCGGTAAATTTAGTGTCGATGTTCATTTCAAGGGTTACCGGTACGCCAGCTTTGAGTAGACG
>JBAVNY010000807.1:0-5287 GCA_049691535.1 Candidatus Acidiferrum sp. | reverse complement strand
TGTTGAAGGAGTCCGGCGATTTGATATTCGCGAGCGTGGCGGTGGCGCTGCTGATCGCCGGGATACAGGGAGCGCTGGGAGGATTGGCGTTTGAGCTGACGGGATTGCCGGCGCCGGTGTTCATGGCGGTGCTGATCGCATTTTTTTCGATTGTGCCGGTAGTGGGGTCGGCGTTGATCTGGGTGCCTGCAGCGATCTGGCTGGTCTTAACCGGGCATTGGGGCAAGGCACTGCTAGTGCTGGCGATTTGCGGAGGCGTGGCGGGCGTGGCAGATAATCTGGTGCGGCCGTTGCTGCTGCGCAACCGGACGCGGTTGAATGATCTTTTGCTATTCATCAGCATTCTGGGCGGATTGGATGTGTTCGGCCTGCTAGGACTGGTCGCAGGGCCAACGATTGTGGCCGCAGCGCTAGGAGTGTTCCAGGTATACATGAATAGCCGGGACGAAGCGGAGCGAAAACGAGAGCTAACCGAGGAAAAAGCGTAACTCGTTGCGAAACGAGCAGGGCTATTTTCGGCGCCGTGGCTCCGCGGTGTGTTAGAGTACGCCGTCGCATGAAAGAAACAAACAAACTAGAAGTGATTAAGCTGACGGAGCTTCCCCTGGAGAAGTTGCGGTGGCGTTGCGAGTTGGCGCGCATCCCGTTTGAAACGACGGCGCAGGCGCAACGGCGCGAAGGATTCGTTGGGCAAGAGCGAGCGCTGAGAGCGCTGAAGATGGGCGTGGAACTTTCCGCGCCGGGCTACAACGTGTTTGTCTGCGGACTGGCGGGAACGAGCCGAGGCGGCACCATCGCTCAGATGATTGAAGAGTTGCATCCATCGACGAAACCGTCGCTGGATCGTTGCTACGTAAACAATTTCAAATTTCCCGACCGGCCGCGGTTGCTGACATTGCCACGCGGCTCGGCGAATGCGTTTAAGAAAGATGTACAGGCAGGTGTGGACTTTTTGCGGCGGCGCATACCGCAGGTGTTTGAAGGCGAACCATTCCAGCGGCAGAAGGGCCGCATCGTGGAGCGGTTTTCGGTTCGCGAAAAAGAGCTGATGGACGATTTCACGCGGCGGATCGCGCGAGAACAATTCGCGTTGGGGCATATGCAAGTGGGCGCGGTGGCGCTGCCAGAAATTTTCCCGGTGCTGGAAGGGCAAATGGTGCCCATCGAAGACATCACCAAGATGGTGCACGAGGGAAAACTGGAAGCGGGCGTGGCGGAGGAGATCGAACGGAAGTACGAGCAATTTCGCCAGGAATTTACGGTGGTGTACCGGAAGACGCTGACACTGTCGCGCGAACTGGCCAGCGAATTGAGTTACCTGGAGCAGGAAGCGGCGTCGGTGCTGGTGGATGGAGTGATTGAGGAGCTGAAGGAGAAGTATCCGGGCACGAGTGTGACGGAATATCTGGAAGAAGTGCGGCATCACGTGCTGGATAACCTGGGACCATTCAAGGAGCGGGAAGGCGAAGACGAGCAGGGAGCCGAGCCACCACCGGAAGCGGCGCAAAAGAGTCCGGGACCGGAACGCGATCCGTTTCGGGTGTACGGCGTGAATGTGATTCTGGCGCACAACAGCGAAGATACGTCGCCGGTAATTTTTGAGACAACGCCGACGCACGCCAACTTGTTTGGGACGATTCAGCGGGCATATGACACGCGGGGCGGGTGGAGCAGCGATTTCATGGACCTGCGAGGCGGGTCATTGCTGCGCGCGGATGGCGGATTTTTGATTATGTATTCGATTGAGGCGCTGTCGGAGCCGGGAGTGTGGCGGGCGTTGAAGCGCACCCTGAATCACAACCGTCTGGAGATTCAGCCGCTGGAAACGTTTTATCCATTCACGACGACAGCGATCAAGCCGGAGCCGGTGGACATTAACGTGAAGGTGATTCTGATCGGCGATCGCGATTTGTATGAGCTGCTGTACGAATATGAAGAAGATTTCCGGAAGATTTTCAAAGTGCGGGTGGAATTTGACGAAGAAATGCCGTTGAGCGACGTGGTGATCGAGGAATATGCGGGACGATTGCGGGCACTGAGCGAAAAAGAAAGCTTGTTTCCGTTTGACCGCGGAGCGTTCGCGGCGATTCTGGAGCATGGAGTGCGGAAGGCGGGGCGGCGTAACAAAGTTACGGCGCGGTTTGTGGATATTGCCGACCTGGCGCGCGAGGCGCATTACGCGGCGGCCGGGGCTGGGGAATCGGTGGTGCGAGCGGCGCACGTGCGAAGCGCGTTGGCCTCGAAGATGGAGCGGCACAACCTGGTAGAAACGCGAATTCGGGAGATGGTGGAAGAAGGCACGCTGCTGGTGGACGTGTCGGGATCGTGCGTGGGTCAGGTGAATGGATTGAGTGTGCTGGAAATTGGCGGGTATTGCTTTGGCAAGCCGGTGCGGATTACGGCGAGCGCGGCGCTGGGAAAATCCGGGCTGATTAATATTGAGCGCGAATCGAATTTGAGCGGACGATTTCACGATAAGGGCGTGCACATCATTGCAGGGTATCTGCGCGGAAGTTTTGCGAAGGATAAGCCACTGTCGCTGGCGGCGAGCATTTGTTTCGAACAGTCGTATTCGGGAGTCGATGGAGATAGCGCGAGCTCGACGGAAATTTATGCGTTGCTTTCGGCGCTTTCCGAATTGCCGGTGCGGCAAGACATCGCGGTGACCGGTTCGATGAATCAACGCGGGGATATTCAGCCGATTGGCGGAGTGAACGAAAAGATCGAAGGATTTTTTGATACCTGCCGGATTCTGGGGTTAAATGGGTCGCAGGGCGTGATGATACCGGCAGCCAACGTGGAAGACTTGATGCTGCGCGAAGACATTCTGGAAAGCGTGGCGAGCGGGCGCTTTCATATCTGGCCGATTTCGCGAGTGGAGCAAGGCATTGAGTTGCTGACGGGAACGAAAGCAGGCGCGCGGAACGGCGATGGATTATTTGATGAGGGCACAGTGTTCGCGCGAGTGGATGACCGGCTGAGCGAGATGGCGCGATTGTTGAAGGGTTTTGAATAGAATCCATCTCATAAATGCCTCAGCAGAATCAAGCAGTAGCAAGATGAAGCATTCCGAGAAAGTCTTCCGAGTGACGCTCAAACCGCACGACCAGGCGCCGAAAAATTCTGCAGCCAGGCAAATAGTCTTGCGATTTTCCAGCGTCGACGATATCGCTTCAAAAAACGTTCGTCTTGCATTTTGATTCTTTGGTTGGTGCGGTGCGGGGCAACTATTCCAATGCCGTAATATCTGAACTGGGCAGCAAGCTTGGCTGAATCGTACGGGTTGACCGCAATCAGATGCCCGGGATCGATTCGGGCCGCACAAGCTCGCTCATAACAAACTCTTTCGATCCTCAGCTCATCGAGGTTTTCCTTTAGACAGCGACAACTGCCGACCATCACCCGGTCTCCGATGGCGAACAACGAAATCGACTGTCGGACTAGACCTATCAAACTGGAGGGTAACGCACATTTCCATGATTTTCCGTGGAGGGGGCGAAATTTTTGCTTGAGAATTAACGCTTACTTATATAAGCTAGAAATTATGCATAATCTCGATGCTGCTTTCTCTGCTGTGGCCGACCCGACGCGTCGGGCGATTCTTGCGCGCCTTGCCAAGGGGGAGGCCACCGTCAATGAATTGGCAGAGCCGTTCGAGATGACGCAACCCGCAATCTCCCAGCACCTGAAGGTGCTCGAAGATGCGGGACTCATCGTTCGCCGAGTCGAGGGTACGAAGCGCCCTCGTCGGCTCGCAAAAGCGGGTATTGAAGCGATGGACCAATGGCTCGCAATGCTGCGAAAAGCCCTTGAGAGAAACTACGACCGGCTGGACGAAGTTCTGGCGGGGATGGAAAAACACAAGAAAGGAGAAAGGCGATGAGCAAGATGACACTGAAGACCGAAGGAGATACCCACGTGATTGTGACAAGGCGCTTCACTGCGCCTCCAGAAGCCGTGTACCGCGCCCATACCGACTCGAAATTGATCCAGAAATGGTTGCTTGGACCGGAAGGATGGACGATGCCGGTATGCATCAATGAGGTTAAGCCAGGCGGCAAGTTCCGTTACGAGTGGACGAACGGCAAAGGTGGTGGATTTCACATCACTGGGGAATACGTGGAGCTGCAGCCTTATAAAAGGATCGTACATGTCGAGCGCATGCACCTGCCGGATCCCACGCCAGACAACCATATTGAAACGCGATTTGAAGCCGACGGCGCAGGAACGCTGATGACCATGCGAATGACGCTGCCCGATGCTAAGACGCGGGCGGCGATGCTTGCAACAGGCATGGAACGCGGAATGGAAGCGAGCTACGTTCGGCTGGAAGGAATGCTCTAGCCCGTACCAGGTAGGGAGGAATGTCAAGGCCGAATACAGGGAGGTTCACCATGATTTACAAAATATCGGGCAGTATCACATTGATGTTGGCCCTGTTGGTCCTCGGTGCATGGAAGTTCCACACGACCGTCTGCATGGAACGAACCTTCAACGCCTCGGTAGCGGACGTATGGAGGGTTTGGAACGATGCGGACTCTATTAAGAAGTGGTGGGGGCCCAAGAGCTACACCGCACTCGTCATCCGGAACGACGTGCGAGAGGGTGGCAGCTATCTTTGGGCGATGAAATCTGAGCAAGGAAGGATGTTTTGGAACACCGGAACCTACAAGGAAGTCGTCGCAAACAAGAAAATCGTGTCCACGATGTCTTTCTCTAACGAGAACGGGGAAACAATTCCCGGCTCGCAAGTATCGGTTCCTGGACAGTGGCCTAACGAGATCACCGTTATCGTTGAATTCAGTGAATCTGAGGGGAAGGCCAGAGTCACTGTTTCAGAAGTAGGCATTCCCCTCATCGCGTACCCCCTGTTGAAGATTGGTTGGGCTCAGCAGTTTGACAAGATTCAATTGTTGCTCTGAAGAAAGGTAACTCGTCTTTTGCCAATTCCCGGTTAGGCGTGCCGGCTAACCGGAAGGTATCCGGGTTCCACCGCGGAGATTCAAGTCGGCTAGTGTTTATCGATGAGGCGGCGCATAGGCAGTGTCGTTCTGGATGACGATGTACCGGAAGCTGTCAGGTGGCGAACATAGCAGCGGTGCGCCAATCCGATTTATGAGATGGAATGGGTTCTAGGCTTTTCTGGCGATTGAATTCTGCGGAATTCGCAAACACAATCAGGGAATGGCAGGACTTTGCGGGGTTGGGGCTTGGTATGCCCGGCGATGGTCGATTTGGTAGGGAGGTTCCTTTCCTTTCGCGGAGGTTGCGGAAGAATCCACTATAA